>JANYFX010000542.1 GCA_025359585.1 Rhizobacter sp.
GGCGAAGTGACCGTCAGCGCGGCCTCGCGCGGCGACGTGTTCGAGTTCGGCGGCAGCAGCCTCACCGCGCTCTTCGGCCCGCGCTGGCGGCTGCTGATCATCGGCGCCGGCCAACTCTCGCGCGTGGTCGCGCAGATGGCCGTGGCGCTCGACTTCGAGGTCATCTGCTGCGACCCGCGCGAGGAATACAACCTGACTTGGGACGTGCCCAACACCACCTTCAGCAAGGCCATGCCCGACGACCTGGTGCTCGAACTGCAACTCGACCCGCACAGCGCGGTCGTAGCCGTCACGCACGACCCGAAGCTCGACGACCTGGTGCTGCTCGAAGCGCTCAAGTCGCCGGCCTTCTACATCGGCGCGCTCGGCTCACGCGGCAACACCGCGAGCCGGCGCGAGCGGCTCAAGCTGTTCGATTTGTCGCCGGCCGAGATCGATCGCTTGCACGGACCGATCGGTCTGGACATCGGGTCGAAGACACCGGCCGAGATCGCCGTCTCGATCGTCGCCGAGATCATCGCGGTGAAAAACGGTGTGACGCTGATGCAGAAGAAGGAAGGCTCGTCGGTGCCGGCCGCGCGGCACAGCGCGCAGGCGGCGAACTCGTAAGCGAGCCGCTTCTACTTTCGCCAGACCGTCACTTTCCAGTTGTCGACGCCGAACCCGCCCGACACACCGGCAACGCCGGCCAGCCCCTGGTTGCTGTTGGCGAACCCGAAGCGGATCGGCTGTCCACTCGCGCTGAAGTTCGGGCACGATTCACCGGCAGCACACGCGGGGCCGTCGACCCGATAGAAAGCGCTCGCGTCGAAGACGGCGGGAAATGTGGGCACGCTCCACGTGAGCGTGCCCAGAGACATGAACCCGTTGGCCATGTAGCGGCGCCCGTCCTGCTCGATCAGCAGCGCCGGCAGTAAGCCCAGGGCTCCGGGCAGCGCGATGTAGTCTTGCGCGAAGGCGATGCGGTAGACCGCGCCCTGGGTTGCCGGGTCGTAGCTGGCCGAAAGCAAGGTGTCGAAGACCAGCAGCCGTGTCGGCCCTGCGGGCATCGTGATCGTCGTCTTGCGGTACGCGCCCGGGTTGCCTCCGGTGGTCGCTTGCTCTTCCACATGCGTCGGGCCGTTCGTCGCCGGCTCCGAGATCGCAGCCACGGCCCAGTCGGCCAGCGCGAACTCGCTGTCCTCGAAAATGATGCCGGGCATCGACGACACCGCCAGCTGCGCCGGCAGGCTGGCAAGGGCGACCGGGTTGCCGTTGAAGCTGCCGCTCACCTTGACCTGGAACTTCACGTCGTCGTCCACGAGTTGCACACCGGCCAGCGAATAGCTTGACCCGGTCGCCCCCGGAATGTCGAAAAACGGGCCGCCGAACCCGCGGGGTGCCCGCTGCCACTGGTAGGTGGCGTTGTCCACCCCGGGTGCGCGCACTGAGAACACCACCGTGGCACCGACCTGCACAACGGTGTCCGGCGGGTCGATGGTTGGCGTGGCGGGCTCCGGAGGGAACGGGCCCGGGCAGGGGCCAAGAAAGCAGCCGTCGACATACACGCCGCCGCCGCCGCTGCCGACGATCGTGGCGACCCCCATGACCACGACGCACACCAGCGCGAGACCGCGCCACACACGCGTCGACGCAGATTTTTCAGTTTGCATGTCGGTGCTCCCGTCGATTCTGGGTGATTCGCAACACGACCCCCGCGACGAGCGAACCCAGCAGCGCCGCGACGATGTCGCCCGGATCGAAAGTGCCGTGAACGAAGTAGCTGGCGAGCGCCTGCGTCGTCGGCATGTCGCCGAAGCTGCTCTGCAGCAACTCGGCCAGTCGTGTATTGAGCAGCGGGTGCTGCCCGATCTCGAAAGCGACATTCACGGCGCCCCACGCCAGGCAGGCGCCGTAGCGCGGCGTCGGCGATGGTGCCAGTGCCGCCGCGGTGAACAATGCGAAGGCAAAGGTGTGGACGAAGCTCGGCAACCACTGGCCGAACGGACCGAAGAAGTGGTGACCGGTCAGGGCGCCCGGCGTGGGCGAAAGCAAGAGCGACGAGCCCGGCACCGCGCCTCGATCGCTGGCGTAGACGAGCAGCCCGAGCGCCAGGGCCGCGCAGCCTGAGGCCACGAGGATCGCCGGATGCCGCCATGCCGCGAGGACGGGTGCGTTCCCGCCTTGCGCCACGCCGGTACACGCTTCGGTGCTGAGGTGTTGCATCGCCCTGCCCACTCCGCCACGCATCGTCGGGCCTTTGCCCGATGCTTCGCACAGTCAGCGCACTGTACTGCGCCGACTGCGAGGGCGGTGTGTCTCAGTCGCCGAACGTGAGCTTCATCCCCAGAACGAAGCTGCGTGGTGCTCCCGGCGCGAAGAAGGTCGAGTGTTGCAATGGCCGGTCGCCGTCGGCGTTGGCCGGGAAGGGCCGTGCCTGGAAGTTGCCGTTGGCATCGAACGCGTCCGCACCGAGTTGTGAGGCGGTGTTGTAGCGGCGGTCGAACAGGTTGTTGATCTGCGCGAAGAACTTCAGCGAGCGTGTCGGCCGGTAGTCGGTCGACAGGTTGAAGACGGCGTAGCCGGCGCTGCGACCGGGGCCGAGGTAGTAGGTGCCGTCGGGCTGGTGCTGGTTGTTCTCGTTGCCGCGTGCGAACGAGCCGCCGATGGCGGTCATGTCCAGGCCGAGCGACCAGGCGCTGCCGAGTTCGACATCGGCGAAGACCTTGAGGATCTGGCGCGGGATCAGGGGGATGCGGTCGCCGGGGCGGATCTCGGTGGCCCCTTCGACACCGGGCAGCCCGGCCTGCGCCTGGTCGTTGCTGCTGTTGCTGGATCCGTCCACGACTTCGGCGCTGCGGTAGGTCGCGGCAAGCCAGGTGTAGTTCGCGCCGACGTTCACCTCGCCCACCCGGGCGCTGAAGCCGGCCTCCACGCCTTGTCGCCGGGTCTTGCCGAAGTTCTTGAAATAACCGAAGCCGGCCTGGTTGTCGGCCACGAACAGGATGTCGTCGGTGTTGTCGGCGCGGAACAGGCCGAGGTTCCAGCTGAAACCGCCTTTGGCGCCGCCGCGCACGCCGGCTTCGACGCTGCGTGTGACGACTTGGCGCAGCGGCGGGTCGCCGGCAAACGAGTTCGGCAACTTGCACGGGTTGGCCGGGTCGGCGCAGCCGAGTTCGATGGCCGACGGTGCCCGGCTGCCTTCGTTGTAGCCGAGGTAGGCGTTCAGCGCCGGGCTCGGCGAGAAGGTGATGCCGATGGCCGGGTTCAGGCGCGCGAAGCGATTGTCGCCATCGAGCGAGCCGGGGCCACCGCCGGGAATGATCGCGTCGGTGCTCTTGATCGTCGTGCGGTTGTAGCGGCCCGAGAGCGTCAGGTGGGTCTGCGGGTTCAGCGCCAGCGTGTCGGTCGCGAACAGGCTCCAGGTGCGGGTGCGGCCGCTCAGGTCGACGCGCGTGTCGTAGGGCTCGCCGTCGACGCTGCCGCCGGTCAGCCCGCCGTCACCGAAGGCGCCGACGCCGGTGACGCTGTGGTCGGCGTTGATGTAGCCGAGCTCGGAGCCCTGGCGGAAGTGCACGTGGCTGAAGTCGAGCGCGGCACCGGCCACGAACAGGTTGCTGCGGCCGGCAAACTGGCCTTCCCAGTTGAGTTGGCCCGAGAGCCCGTAGTTGCTCTGCCGCGTGCGGGTGGTGTTGATCACGCCGTTGCACTTCTCCGCCGGTTCGTCGTTCAGCAGCGCGTTGGCGATGCAGCGCCATTTCGGGAACGGCGTGTTGCCCGCGTTTTCGCCGCTGGCCGGAAAACCGCTGTAGCCGCCCGCCGTCAGCGCCGCCCGTTCGGTGGCGTTCGGCTGGTACACGGCCTGGTCGAGCGAGTCGTCGTTGACGTCGCCGTTCAGCGTCGATGTGCGGATGCTGCGGTAGTACACATTGCCCGAGAACGACAGCGCCTCGTCGAGCTGGTGCGTGCCCGCGAGGTTCAGCATCAGCGAGCGGTTCTTCGTGTGGTCGGGCAGGGTGTAGGCGCTGGCGCGGTCGCGTTCGAGCAGGCGCTGCTCCTGCAGGCCGGTGCCAGCCATGTCGTTGTCGGCAAGCGCGGCCGACAGCGACCCCTGCGTGCCGCCGGACTTCCAGCCGAGCTTGCCGAACAGCTGGCGCACGTCGGTCGGCGAGGCGGCGCGCCAGCCGCGG
>JANYFX010000555.1 GCA_025359585.1 Rhizobacter sp.
CGCTCGAAAGCGCGGTCCAGCAAGACCAGGTGTACGCGACGGCGCCGGTGCCCGAGCCGTCGACCTATGCGCAGATGATCGGCGGCCTGGTCGGCATGGGCCTGTTCGCACGCCGTCGCAGCGTGCGCCAGGACTGATCACCGCCCGTCGGTGATCGTTGAGCGAGGGCGGCGCGAGCCGCCCTTTTTCTTTGTGCGACCGATGCTCAGTCGGCCGCGCCGCGTTGCGCCAGCGCGAGCTTCTCGTACAGCGTCGCGCGCGAGATGCCGAGCAGGCGCGACGCGGCCAGCTTGTTGCCGCCGGTCGCGGCCATCGCTTCGCGGATCGCGCGGCCTTCGAGTTCGGCGACCGCTTCCGAGAGCGGCTTGACGGCGCCGCCCGGGCGCACCGCTTCGCGCACGAGCGCCGCGATGCGCGGCGGCGCGAGTGGCTTCGCGGGTGGCGATTCCGCCGCCAGCCCGGCGAAATGCGCCGCGGTCAGCAGCAGGTCGTCGGTCATCAGGCTCGCCTGCTCGAGCGCGTTGCGCAGTTCGCGGATGTTGCCGGGCCAGCGGTGGTGTGCGAGCAGATCGAGCGCATCGGCCGAGAGCGTCTTGTGCGCGAGGCCGCTGCGCCGCGCGATGTCTTCCGAGAGTGTGTCGACCAGCGCCTCGAGATCGGTGAGGCGCTCGCGCAGCGCCGGCAGGCGGATCGGCAGCACGTTGAGCCGGTAGAACAGGTCGGCGCGAAAACTGCCGGCGGCCACCATCGCCGGCAGATCGCGGCTCGTGGCCGCAATGATGCGCACGTCAATGCGTTGCACCTGGTTGCTGCCCAGCGGCTCGACTTCCTGCTCCTGCAGCACCCGCAGCAGCTTGCTCTGCAGCGCCAGCGGCATGTCGCCGATCTCGTCGAGCAGCAAGGTGCCGCCGTCGGCGATCTTGAACTTGCCGTCGCGGCCCTTGCGCTCGGCGCCGGTGTAGGCGCCGGGCGCCACGCCGAAGAACTCGGCTTCGAGCAAGGTCTCGGGCACGGCCGCGATGTTGATGCCGATGAAAGGCTTGGCCGCACGCAGGCTCGCGGCGTGAATGCCGTGCGCGAGCAGTTCCTTGCCGGTGCCGGTTTCACCGAGCAGCAAGACGGTGCTGTCGGTTTGCGCCACCCGCCGCGCCTGGCGCTTCACTTCGACCGCCGCCGCGCTCGCGCCCACAAAGCTCGCGAGCGAGTGTTTGGGCTTGCGGTGCTGCGTGAGGTGCGCGGCAAGCTGTTCGCGCGCTTCGACCAACTCGCGCTGCAACTGCGAGAACTTCGCCATCAGCGGCTGCATCGTGGTTTCGGGGTGGTCGAGCAGCACCATGCCCATCGCGCCGATCACCTGGCCGGCGGCATCGCGCAGCGGCAGGCGGCTGACGAGAAAGGTGCCGGCATGGTTGCTGAGCAGGTCGACCAGGATCGCCTGGCCGGTGTCGATCACCTGCGCCATCAGCGTGTTCGGCACGACCTCTTCGACACGCCGGCCGACGAAGTCTTCCTCGGCGTGGCCAAGGCTGGGCAGGAACTGCTTGTAGCCCTCGCTGATCCAGACGATGCGGTGCTCGCGGTCGACCACCATCATGCCCATCGCGGTGCTGGCCAGCGTGTCGAACATGCTCTGCGCGGCGAGCTTGAGCACCGCGTCGGCGTCGGCGGGCAGCTGGGATGAGCGGGGAATTTCGTGGCGGGGCATCAGGTGTCGCAAGTGTCCGAATGGCAGGCACTGTAGCGGCTGAAGCGCGCCCGCGTGAGCAGGCAAACACCCGGTCAGCGCGTGCCGGGCCCGCATTCACATTCACCCTGTTCTTGTAATTATGAATTATTGATTGTAGAGTTTGGCGATGGTCACCCCCACCCCCCTGCGCCCGGCGTCGATGCACGAAGAGGTCGCGACCCGGCTGCGAAGCATGATCTTCGAGCGCCAGCTCGCACCCGGCCAGTGGATCGACGAACTGGCCCTGGCGAACGACTGGCACATCAGCCGCACGCCGCTGCGCGAAGCCCTGAAAGTGCTGGCCGCCGAAGGCCTGGTGACCTCGGTGCCGCGCCAGGGTTGCAAGGTCACCGAGATGTCGGAAGACGACGCCGACGAGCTGTTCCCGGTGATGGCGCTGCTCGAAGGCCGCTGCGCTTTCGAGGCGGTGCGCAAGGCAACCGACGCCGAAGTGAAAGGCCTGCGCCGCCTGCACGAGGTGCTCGAAAAACACGCGGCCGCGAACAACATCGACGGGTACTACCGCGCCAACCACGACTTCCACACCCGCGTGCAGGCACTCGCCGCGAACCGCTGGCTCGACCGCGCCACCAACGAGCTGCGCCGCTTCCTGCGCTTGCTGCGTGGGCGCCAGTTGAACTGGCCGGGCCGCATGGCCGCCTCGATCAACGAACACCGCGTGTTGATCGACGCTTTCGAGCAGCGCGACGCGGTGCGCGCCGAGCGCGTGATGCACGACCACCTGATGGCGCAACTGGTCGCACTGAAGGCGCTGCGCGCCAACGAAAAATTGCAAGGAGTCACGCATGCTGGATGAGCTCAGGAGTGCCGCCCGCAAGGTCGGCAGCGAACGCAGCCTGCGCGGCTTGCTGATCGACTGCAAACGCCTGCTCTCGGAGCGCGGCGAAGCCAACAGCGCGGGCATCGCCCACGATCTGGTGGCGCGGTTTTCGGCGCTGCCCGACGAGCAGCAAGGCACGTTCTTCGAACGTTTGTCGAGCGACTTCAGCCCCGACCCGAAGGCCGTGCTGAAAAGCGCGCAGGCGTATGCCGAAGCGCCCAACGCGCACAACCTTGCGCTGCTGACGCAGACCACCGAGCCACCGCGGCAAGAGCTGCTCCGGCGCATCAACCGCTCGCCGGGTGGCACGTCGAGCATCGTCGCGATGCGCCGTGCGCTGCTGGCCCGCGTGGCGAAGAAGCCCGAGCTGCAAGCCGTGGAAGCCGACTTCCTGCACCTGCTGTCGAGCTGGTTCAACCCGGGCTTTCTGCAACTGCAGCGCGTCGACTGGAACTCGCCGGCACAGTTGCTGGAGCAGATCATCCAGCACGAAGCGGTGCACCAGATCGACGGCTGGGACGACCTGCGCCGCCGCCTGCAGCCCGACCGCCGCTGCTTCGCGTTCTTCCACCCGCAGCTGCCGCACGAGCCGCTGATTTTCGTGGAGGTGGCGCTGCTGCCCGAGATGCCGGGCCAGATCGCGCCGCTGATCGACAAAGCCTCGAAGCCGCTGCTGCCGAGCCAGTTCAAGGTGGCCGCGTTCTACTCGATCAGCAACTGCCAGCCGGGCCTGAAGGGCGTGTCGCTCGGCAACTTCCTCATCAAGCGCGTGGCCGAAGAACTCAAGCGCGAACTGCCGCAGCTCAAGACCTTCTGCACGCTCTCGCCGTTGCCCGGCTTCGCGCGCTGGGTGCGCGCCGATTCAGTCTGCGAGGGTTTGCCGAAGGCGCGTGCGCAAACGTTGACGGAAGCCCATCAAGCCCTGCTCGCAGCCTGCGGCGGCGACTTCGACAAGATCACGACCGCCGCTGCGCTGCGCACACTGAACGCCGATGCGAGCGCGGCTTTGCTGCGCCTCGGCGCCCATTACCTTGCCTGCCACTCACCTACCCGCAGCGGCGACCCGGTGGCGCGCTTTCACCTCGACAATGGCGCCCGGCTCGAACGGCTGAACGCGCTCGGCGACCTGTCGGTCAAGGGCGCGAAACAGTCGTTCGGGCTGATGGTGAATTACCTCTACGATCTGCAGAAGATCGAAGCGCACCACGAAAAATTCGTTCAGGGCGAGGTGGCGCATTCACGCGCCGTCTCGGCCCTGCTCTGACATTCATCGAACCCCAAAACACTCGACGGAGACCCGAATGACAACATCCCCCTCGCGCCGCCTGGCATTGCGCGCCGCCCTGCTCTGCACCGCGGCACTCGGCGCGAGCCCGTGGGCCGCTGCGCAAAGCACCTGGCCGAGCAAACCCGTGACCATCGTCGTGCCCTTCCCGGCCGGTGGTGGCACCGACGCCTTCGCGCGGCCGCTGTTCGCCGTGATGGGCAAGAACCTCGGCAAGCAGTTCGTGATCGACAACAAGGGCGGCGCCGGTGGCAACGTGGGCGCCACCATCGCCGCCAAGGCCGCGCCAGACGGCTACACGCTTTTTATGGGCGCGGTTCACCACACCATCGCGCCGAGCATGTACCCCAAGCTCGACTACAACCTCGAAGCCGACTTCATCCCCGTCGGCCTGATCTCGAGCGTGCCGCAGGTGATCGTGATCAATGCGCAGCGCCTTCCGGTCACCGACCTCAAGGGCCTGCTCGAGTACGTGCGCAAGAACCCCGGCAAGGTCAACTACGGCTCGGCCGGCAACGGCACTTCGCACCACCTCGCCGGCGAGCTTTTCAAGCTGCAGACGCAGACCTTCATCACCCACATTCCGTACCGCGGCGCCGGCCCGGCATTGCAAGACCTGATCGCCGGCCAGGTCGACATGATGTTCGACGGCCTGGGCTCGTCGGCCACCCACATCAAGAGCGGCCGCATCAAGGCGCTGGCCGTGGCCTCGCCGAAACGCGCACCGGGTTTTGCCGAAGTGCCGACCAGCGCCGAAGCCGGCCTGCCCACCTACCAGGTCGCCACCTGGTACGGCCTGTGGGCGCCCAAGGGCACGCCGAAAGAGGTGGTCGATCGGGTGCGCGCCGAGCTGGGCAAGGCGCTCAACTCCGAAGAGATCGTCAAGACCTGGAACGGCCTGGGCGCGGAAACACCCGACCTGTACGGCGACGCTTTCGGCAAGTTCGTCAGCAGCGAAACCAAACGCTGGGCCGAGGTGGTGAAAGGCTCCGGCGCGAAGCTGGAGTGATGGGCGGCGCGGTTCAATGGCTTGAGGCCGGCGCGTCGGGCGTGGCGCGTGTGACGCTCTCGAACCCGGGCAAGCTGAACGCGATCGACATCGGCATGTGGCGCGAGTTGCGTGCCTTGTTCAAACGTTTGCAAAGCCTGAACGCCGACGCCGCGCCGCGCGCTGTGATCGTCTGCGGAGCCGGTGGGCAGTTCGCCTCGGGTGGCGACATCGTTGAATTCGCGAACTTTCGTTTCGATGAAGAAGCGCTGCACGACTTTCACGAAAACACCGTCGCGCCCGCGCTGCAGTCCCTGCTCGATTGCGACATTCCGATGCTCGCGCAGATCGACGGTGCATGCATCGGTGGCGGGCTCGAGATCGCGGCCTGTTGCGACATCCGCGTCTGCGGCGAAAGCAGCCGCTTCGGCGCGCCGATCGCGAAGCTCGGCTTTCCGATGGCGCCCGGCGAGCTGGAACGCCTGAGCAAAGTGTTCGCCGCCACGGTGCTGCGCGAGATGCTGCTGGAAGCACGTTTGTTCCACGCGCACGAAGCGCTGCGGGTCGGCGCGGTGCACGCGGTCGTCGCCGATGCCGATGTGGCTTCGACCACCTTGCAACGCGCCGAGCGCATCGCCGCGCTGTCACCTCAAGCCGCACGCATCAACAAACGCACGCTGCGCCAGATCGCGGCCGGTGGGCCGACAGCCACCGAGCGGCGCGCGCACTTCGGCTATGCCGACAGCGCCGAGCACCGCGAAGGCATCGCCGCTTTCATCGACAAGCGGCCACCACGTTTCCAGCGCGCTTGAACCCATTCCACAAAGAGAGCCACGCCATGGCCCAGAACCACAACCTCTTCAGCGCACTGCGCACGGCGTTCCCGAAAGACCTGGACGCCACCGCCATCGAAACCGGCGACGGCCCGCTGCTGCATTACACGTGGCGCGACCTTGACCGCGCCACCGCGCGCATCGCCAACCTGCTGGTTTCGCTCGGCCTGCCGGCCGGCGCGCGCGTGGCGGTGCAGACCGAAAAGTCGGTCGAAGCATTGATGCTTTATCTCGCCGTGCTGCGTGCGGGTTATGTGTACCTGCCACTCAACACCGCCTACCAGGGCAGCGAGATCGAATACTTCATCGGCAACGCCGAGCCGAGCGTGGTGGTGTGCTCGGGCAAGAACTTCGGCTGGGTCAGCAAGATCGCGTTCAAGGCCGGCACAGACCACGTGTTCACGCTCAACGAAGACAGAACCGGCAGCCTGCTCGACCGCGCCACACCGCGCAGCGACGAGCACACGCCTGCGCACAAAGCGGCCGACGACCTGGCCGCGATTCTGTACACCAGCGGCACGACCGGGCGCAGCAAGGGCGCGATGCTGAGCCACGGCAACCTGCTCAGCAACGCCCGCATGCTGAAGGATTACTGGGGCTGGCAGGCCGGCGATGTGCTGATCCACGCGCTGCCGATCTTCCATGTGCACGGCCTGTTCGTGGCCACGCACGCCGCGCTGCTGAACGGCAGCAAGATGATCTGGCTCGACAAGTTCGATCCGAAAACCGTGATCGCCCGCCTGCCCGACGCCACCGTCTTCATGGGCGTGCCCACCCTGTATGTGCGCCTGCTCGGCGAAGCGGCGTTCACGCAAGAGACCTGTCGCCACATGCGCCTGTTCATCAGCGGCTCGGCGCCCTTGCTGAT
>JANYFX010000585.1 GCA_025359585.1 Rhizobacter sp.
GCCGGCACTGCCCTTGATCTTGGCGCTGGCCTTCCCCGAGACCTGTCCTGTCCCCAAGTGTCCCCGCCGTGTCCCCACCCACCGCCGGCCCGGAAACCCAAGGAAATCAACGTGTCCCCCGTGTCCCCACTTGTCCCCGGACACTTGGCTTGTCGCGTCAGCACCGAGGAATTCGATCGTGAAGCCTTCGAGGAACGGGCGGCGATCATGGAATTCGATAGCGGCATGACGCGGGCCGATGCCGAGGCTGCAGCTCTTTTGTGCGGCACGACGCGAATCAATGAAGGAAGCCAGTCATGACGACTAATCCCAATCAGGCGCTGGCCGTCAAGACGGTCTTGGTGGCCAAGTTTCCAAAACCGCCTGACAAGGAATTGGCTGACGCGATGGCGGTGCTGGCTTTGCGCCCCAGCGCGAACGCTGCGGCCGTGGTGGTGGAATACGCCACGGACCTCGGAGAGCAGGACATCGGCGCGTTGACCGACGCCCTCTCGGCCAGTATGGAGGCCACAGGCGTCGGCGACATGCGCCGCGCCGAGGACATGCTGCTTGGCCAAGCACACGCGCTGCAGGCCATCTTCTTGAACTTGGCGCGGCGGGCAGTTACCCAGACCCAACTGAAGCAATGGGAGGCCACCCTGCGCATGGCGTTGAAGTCGCAGAACCAGTGCCGGCTGACACTGGAGACCCTGGCGGCGATGAAGAATCCGCCAGTCGTGTTCGCCCGTCAGGCCAACATCAACAATGGCGGTCAGCAGCAGGTGAACAACGGCAGCCCGCCGGTGGTCGCGCCAGCGGCGAATTCTTCTGCCGAGCAAACCGGACTATTGGAGAAAAGTGATGACGATTGGGTGGACACCAGAACGGCGAGCAAGGCAGGCCGCAATGATCCGCACCTGGAAGCCGTGGGAAAAGTCCACCGGACCGCGAAGCGATGAAGGCAAGGCCCGCACGGCCAACAACGGCTTCAAGGGTGGGCACTGGCGCGACCTGCGGGATCTGAAGAAGTCGATGAACGCGCTTCTGAAAGAGCAGCGCGACCGCCTTGCAAAGATCAGCGGATAGGAGCCTCGGTGCTGCACGGGCATGTCAAAAGCAACAGCGGCACAGCGAGGCGGACCAAGGAACGTTCGCTAGCGGTACTTCCGCGTTGCAGTCGGACGCTAGGTTGCACGCTCAAGTACAGCTCCACTTCAGGTAGAAATCGGTCCCACGGAAGATTTGGCAGTTTCCACCATCACCCCAATCGCGCCCGTCAAGAGCTTCCATGCAAAGCAACGCGCGGCCCTCGTCCCTTGCGTAGTACTGAATGAAATTGAAGGTTCCAAAGAGACATGGGAAAGTGTTGTTGGCTGCCAGACGTTGGATCGCCTGACAGAGTTCTAAGGCTTCGACCATCTCGTCCCACCGAGCAGCCGCCTCTTGATCCGCAGGGCGAACTTTGGGATTCTTCCTCGCGAGCCTTCGAATCATTTGTTCACTGTCGGCGCCCAGTGAAATGTAGAGCTCCACACTGGCGTAGCCTGTAATTTGGACGCAGCGTTGCAGTTGGTCCCCGTACTCATCTCTGATGCGAGACCATTCGCTGTCGTTCTTGCCCTCAAGATCTCCGCTGTCCTTGTACCCCTGCGCCTGGGCATGCCGGTTCATAAAGGGAAGCAGCAGCTCTTTGTTCGGAGCGTGGTAGTCGGCGACCCACTGGGTAACGTCACACAGTAGGTGTTCAGAACTTCGGAGTTCTTGAATTACCGGCGTCATGCGATTTGCCGACACGTCTTCGCGCGGAATGACGCGCAAGTATTGATCCTCAGGGGCACACTTGCGGTCGGGCATCCAGACTTGAAGCAACCCGCTACCCAGATCGATGTTGCCCAAGGCCGACGCACGCTCAAGATTGAGTTGCAGCAAAGGTGCCATGGGGGCGCCGTCCTCGTCGGTTGGCCAAGGGTATTCCGTACTGGTGTACGCTGGTCCAATCATGAAGTCGCCCAACCGATCTATGTCGTGCGGGTTTATCAATTCGATTTTGCACGGATATCCCCAAGCGGCCGCTTCCAACCGCTCCGCGAAGCCCTCGAGTACGTCCTCGTCGCACTCGGCAGCGAGGATGCCGTTCCGGTTCCTCAGTAGTGAGATCAGCTTGCCCAACTCGGGCGGGAAGCTCGCAGGCATTGCGGGCGACGCATCGGTCATCGGATCCCTCTCTTTGCTCAAACGTAAGCCAGAGCTCCAACAAGAGACCGGCCAAGATGTGTGAAGCTCAACACGCTAGTCGCACGTCGCTTTCGCGGTAGTCGGCTAAACCCTTCGGCTGGTGTGCTCAGTCTCGGTAGAATTTTTGTTCACCCATTTCCGACAAGAGCCAACATGGCCTCAGGGACGGCGTGTCGTCTGCGCCCCATTAGGCAACCGACTTTCAATCGAAACGACTTCAGCGACCGCCATCGGCGAGCGCCCAGCACGAGTGCGCTTGGCGCGGAGCCGCTTGTGTGAGTACCTCCACGGACGCCGTCTTTCGACCGATCAACCGGCTGCTCAAAATGGCGGTCATCGGCGGCGTCGAATCAGCCGTCAAACTGCACATCGAGCGCGGTGACGACTTAAACGCTCGTGACGATCGTGGCTTTGCGCCGCTGATGCTCGCGGCGGCTCGGAACCGAGCGCGCATCTGCCGACTGTTGATCGAGGCGGGTGCGGATGTGTCGGCCACGACTCCCTCAGGCGATGACGCACTTTGCATCGCCAAGGCAGCGGGTGCGGCCGATGCCGCCTTCGAAATCGAGTTCGCGATCACCATCTTGAAGGACCGCGCTGGCACGCGCGAATCACTAGACGAGCCCGACAGCCTTATGCCGGTCGCTGATCTGGCAAGCGGCCATGCCTCGACGGACGGCTTTGACGCGCCGATCCGCGTCCCCGAACCCGCGATCGACTCGCTGACGCCTTTTGAAACCAAGGATCGTCACAGGAACGCGGTGTGCACGATCGGTGACAATTGCGAGTCGAAAATCGCCGCGACGCCTGGCGCAACGGCGACGCCGATCCCCGAGCCGGTGTTCTCCATAGACGACGGCACAGTGGAAATCGAACTGTCGAATTGGGAGTCAGAAGTGGAGTCGGCCCCTCCTGACGGGGACGCCTCGCTTGCCGAGGCGCCGACGGCAACTCACCGCACCATCTCCCTGCACGAGCCGATCGATGACTCGGCGGATTGGTCGGACTTCGAGGCCCTCCTGCCAGAGCATGCTGCGCCCTTGCCAAGGTCAGACTACGGGGAGACGGCGGCCGAGTTGCGCGCATTGCTGCTGCGCGCGCTGCGAGAGGGCAGCGTGCCGTCGATCGCCGTCGACGACCTCGATGGCGTCTCACTCGCGACTGCGACCGATGTGTCCCCGTCGCTACTCCGCTACGTCATTGGGGACTTGGGAGCGGAGACTGACGAGCGATTGGAATACCGCGCTCCGCACGAGAGTTTCGAGGTCTACGTGGACCCGAACGAGTCGGCCGACGAGGAGCAGGCTGTCGACGAGGCTCTCGCCTTCTTGGACGACTTGGAGTCGCGCCGTAACGATCCGATGCGGCTCTACATGCGTGAGGCTCAGCGCAAGAGCCTGATCGGGGCCGATGAGGAGGTAGCCCTCGCCAAGACAATGGAGATCGGGTCGAGAGAGGCGGTAGACGCACTAGCCGATTGGACAGTAGGGATGGCGCGGGTGTTCCAAGCTGTTGAAGCAGTGCGCTCCGGCGGCAGGTCTGCTACCTCGATCGTGGCAAGTCAACGCGATGACGTAGACGCCGATGTTGTCGCGACGGAGGAAGACACGGAGTTGATCTTGGCGAGGACTGCCGTGGAGACGCACCCCGAGCCAGGGGTCGCCAGCGAAGCCGATGGACTAGATGAGTCTGCTGGTGCGACCCTTTTCGACAAGGTGGACAGACTGCGCGAACTTGTCGAATCGGACAGGGCGGGCATGGATGCGAAAGGCGAGATCCGGACGGCCTTGCATGCGCTGTCCCTCTCCCGACCGTTCCTGCTACATCTGGCCGACTCCGCGTCGGGAGACGAGGCTGAGGCGGCGCAACGCTTCCTCATTGCGGCTCGCCGGTTCTCCGCGGCCCGCGACCGCATGGCCGGCGCGAACCTCCGACTCGTCCTTTCGATCGCCAAACGCTACCTTCCCACTGGCATCCCCATGGACGACTTGATTCAAGAGGGCAATATCGGCCTCCTCAAAGCCGTCGATAAATTCGACTGGCGTCGAGGCTTCAAGTTCTCAACGATGGCAACTTGGTGGATACGACAGCAAGTCAGCCGCTCCTGCGCCGACTCCGCGTTGGCGATCCGTTTGCCGGTCCACTTCCGTGACGACGTCCTGCTCATCGAGCGGGAGGCTAGGAACTTGGAGAAGTCGCTGGGGCGCTCGCCAACCACTGAACAGATCGCGGCGCGCCTTGGCATGAGATCGGGCAAGATGGAGACGCTAATTCGCGCCATGTCGGCGCCGCTGTCGATCGACGAGCTCGAAGCGGAGCTCGAAAACATCGGAGCTTTTGCTCCGGACCCGTCAGACGAGCGTGAAGCGGAGCAGCTCGGGCGGGCGTTGGCTGCTTCGCTCGACGCACTTGACCCGAAGCTGGCGAAGGTCGTGCGACTGCGTTTCGGTATCGGCGGCGCCGAGCCCTGCACGCTCGAACAAGTTGGGCAACTATTTGACGTCACCCGTGAGCGCATCCGTCAAATCGAGGCCCAGGCGATGAAGCGACTAATGCACCCATTGCGGCTCGAAAAGCTCCGGCTGTGGCTCGGCAAGGAGCCGCCCGCGGGAACAGTCAAGCCGGCGCTAGCAGCCCACGCAAAGGTGGCCGGCTCCTTCGGGAAGGCAGCAGACGTGGTGGAGCCATGGGACAGCCAAGGCGCCAAACCCACCGGGCCCAGAGCTCCCGACAGAGCGCAGATCGCCGTCACCAACGATCCTGACGCGCTCAAGCGCCTTCTGTCGCGCGCGTCCGAAATGGGCATCGTCGTCGAATACACAGGCGACGGCATCTCGCGCGCGACCTGGGTAAACGTGGACGAGACGCGCGACAACCAAACGCGCGGGCTCGTCCGTAGGCTCGTGGCCATGGGCTTCATGCACTGGCCGGGAAAGGGGTATTGGAAGTGACTGGTCCCTCACGCAAGGCTCCCCCTCGCGCCGCCGCGATGCTCGAAGCACTGCGGGGGCTCGGCTACTCAACTGCCGCGGCCATCGCCGACATCGTCGACAACTGCGTGTCGGCCGGGGCTTCGGAGGTCCGCATCGACTTCACGTGGGTTGAGTTCGACAGCCGCATCGCGATCCTCGACAACGGCCTCGGCATGTCCGACGGCGAGCTCGAAAGTGCGATGACGTTGGGGGACAAGAACCCCCTCGAAGCGCGTGATGCGAACGACTTGGGCCGGTTCGGAATGGGGCTGAAAACGGCGTCTTTCTCGCAGTGTAGGCGGCTGACAGTGGCATCAAGGAGTCACGGCGCGCTCGCCTGTCTGCGTTGGGACCTTGACGCGCTGGCCCAGGATCCGGATGGCGGCTGGCTCCTTTTCGAGGGCGCGGCGCCCGGGTCGGAGACACTCATCGAAGACTTGCCGGGCTCGCACGCCGGAACCTTGGTGCTTTGGGAGCAGCTCGATCGGATAGTGACGAAGGGCTACACCCCAGAGGACTTCGTCGACATGATTGATCGAGTCGAGGCTCACTTGGCAATGGTATTTCACCGTCTACTGGAGGGACCTCGATCCCGGCTTCGCATCTTTCTTAACGGCAACCCTGTTGTCCCTTGGGACCCCTTCATGTCGGGTCACCCTGCGAAGGGTTGGGCGTCGCCAGCTCAGCCGATGAAGACCGACGCGGGTTCCGTCGTCGTCGAATGCCACGTGCTGCCGCACAAGGACAGACTCTCGGCGCAGGAGTTCGAGGATGGCGCCGGCCCCGAGGGCTGGAACGCACAGCAGGGCTTCTACATCTATCGCAACGAGCGACTTCTCGTCGCCGGAGGTTGGCTTGGCCTGGGGCACGGCCGAGCATGGAACCGCGAGGAGTCTTTCAGGCTGGCACGCATCCGGCTCGACATCCCCAACACTGCAGACGCCGCCTGGAAGATCGACATCCGAAAGTCGATTGCGCGGCCTCCGGCGGCTCTGCGCCCTTGGCTGACAAGGCTCGCGGAGAACACCCGCGACCGAGCCCGCAAAGTTTTTGCATTTCGCGGCTCGCCGGCGCCCTTCCGAGGCGTCGCTCCGATCGAGCAGGCATGGCGCGTCGAGCATACGAAGGCGGGGGTGCGGTATCGCATCGACGAGAAGCACCCCGCAGTTGCCGCCGCCCTCGACGCGGCAGGCGATCAGGCCTCGCTTGTGCGGGCCGTGCTTCGAGTCATCGAGGAAACCGTGCCGGTTCAACGTATCTGGCTTGACACCGCGGAGAACAAGGACACACCTCGCACCGGCTTCGCGGGAGAGCCGCCGGGTGCGGTGGCGGAAGTTCTCGCTACCTTGTTCAAGGACATGGTCGAGCGGCGAGGTATGAGCCCAGAGCTCGCGCGCCAGACTCTGGCGACCACCGAGCCATTCCAGAACTTTCCCGTCATCGTCGCTGCCCTCGGCGCCTGACAAACAACCGCCCAGGAACAAAAGAAGAAGCCATGGCCGACTCCGACGCGCTGCAACTGAAAGTCATCTCCATTGCGCAAACCTTGTTGCGCGACGAGCCCGACGAGAGCAAGAGATCCCCACTTCTCATCGCCGAGAAAGTCGCGATCGCCGCGAGCCTATTCGGCGAGGCCGGCAAGGGCCAGATCGATCAGCCGTCCGCCGTCGCTGAGCTGATCCGGCGATTCAGCCACTGGATCGGCAGTGACGGGACGCTACGCGACGACAAGGATCATGTCGATTGGCTCGACGCTGCGCGCAAGAAGGATTGGCGCTACTGGCACCGGCTCCAACGCTACACGGAGCGAACGCTCGCCGTTGACGTGGTAGATGCCCTCGACAAGTCGACCGACGGAATCCTCGGGCTGCTTGAGGACCCGAAGCGCGAAGGTTATTGGGACCGGCGCGGCTTGGTGGTTGGGCACGTGCAGTCCGGCAAGACCAGCAGCTACTCCGCCCTGATCTGCAAGGCGGCCGACGCCGGCTACAAGATCATCATCGTCCTGGCAGGCCTGCACAACAACCTGAGGTCGCAAACCCAGATCCGCTTGGAAGAAGCGTTTCTTGGCTACGAGACATCGCCGAACCGCGACCCAGGCACGCCCCTGGGCGTTTTTGAAGAGGACAGCGACCCTAAGATCCATCCGCACTGCGCGACGACACGGGCCGACAACGGCGACTTCAACACGGCGGTCGCGAAGCACTTTGCCATCTCGCCGGAGGAGAAGCCTTGGCTATTCGTCATCAAGAAGAACAAGACGGTCCTTAGCCGGCTGCTCAAGTGGATCCAGGGCCACCACGTGGCCGACGCAACTGACAACGCCACCGGGCGGCGGATCGTCACCAAGCTCCCTCTCTTGGTCATCGATGATGAAGCTGACAACGCTTCGGTCGACACGGGAGAGCAGCTGTTCAACTCCGACGGCACGCCTGATGACGACCACCAGCCGAAGGCCATCAACGGCCTCATCCGGAAAATCCTGCATTCGTTCGCCAAGTCCGCCTATGTCGGCTACACAGCCACGCCCTTCGCCAACATCTTCATCCACCGCCGCAACGAGACATCAGACGAAGGGCCGGACCTTTTCCCCCGCTCGTTCATCCAAAATCTCGCTGCGCCGTCGAACTACGTCGGTCCAGCCCGCGCTTTCGGCCTGCGTGGACCAAACGGGCGGGAGGGCGGGCTGCCGCTCACACGCGACGTCGCCGACCACGTCGACAGGGACAAGCCCGGGGGCTGGATGCCGCCCAAGCACAACAAGGCGCACGTTCCAGTCCACGAGGGACTGGACACCGTTCCTCCATCACTGCAAGAGGCCATCCGCTCGTTCGTCTTGGCTTGTGCGGCGCGCGCATGCAGAGGTCAGGGAAGCTCGCATGCCTCGATGCTGATCCACGTCACTCGGCTCACCGCGGTTCAGGGTGAGGTGCATCGACAGGTCCAAGACTTGATCAAGCGCATGCGTCAACGGATCACGCGCGGTGTCGACCACGAGACGCTCGTCGAGCAGTTGAGGACGCTGTGGGAGGATGACTTCGTGCCGACGAGTGCGGAGATCGCGGCAAGCTTCCCCGAGCCCAACGGCCCGCCGCGGATACCCGCTTGGAATGAGATCCTGGAGGCCCTGCCCGAAGTCCTCTCCGACATCGACGTGCGGATGATCAATGGCTCCGCCAAGGACGCCCTCGACTACGCGGAGCGCAGTGCCACAGGCCTCAAAGTCATTGCGATCGGCGGCGACAAACTGGCGCGTGGGCTCACTCTCGAAGGGCTCTCGACCAGCTACTTCGTCCGCACGACGAAGATGTATGACACGCTCATGCAGATGGGCCGATGGTTTGGCTATCGGCCTGGATATTTGGACCTGTGCCGCCTCTACACAACTTCCGACCTCGTGGACTGGTTTGGCCACATCGCCGACGCCTCCGAGGAGCTGCGCGAAGAGTTTGACGCAATGGTGGCCAGCCGGGCAACGCCGCGCGACTACGGCCTGCGCGTAGCCTCGCACCCCGTCTTGCTGGTTACGTCGCCATTGAAGATGCGCAGTGCTCAGACGCTGTCGCTTTCATACAGCGGAAGCTTCGTGCAAACCATCGTGTTTCGAAACAACGCGGACGCGCTCCGGCAGAACTTGCTGGCGGCGAACAGGCTGCTCAGCTCAATGGGCGAGAGGTTCGATGCCGCCCCCATCCAGCCTCGCGGTGAGGACAAGGATGAGTGGAAGCGGTCTTTCCTGTGGCGCGGCGTAGGCTCGGAACAGGTCTTGGAGTTCTTGCGCGGCTATGCTGCTCCGGCAAGCGTGCCGCGAGCCAACAGCCTGATACTCGCCGATTTCATCGGCAAGATGACCGAGCGCGGAGAGTTGCGCCAATGGACGGTGGCACTTCTCGCGGAGGGTTCGACTAGCCCCTCATACACGTTTGCCAACGGGATTGCCGTGTCCAGCTTGTCCTCCCGGTCCGGTAAAGGAGCGAACGACCAATACACCATCGGCGTGCTAACCGAGCCGAAGGACGAAGGCATCGACACTGCCTATTCCGAGTGGAAGAGAGCCTTGGAGCTGACGCTCACCGAGTGGCAACCTGATGTTGCCCGGAACCGGATCACGCCGCCCACGCGACCGAGCGGCAAGAAGCTGCGGGAGGTGAAGGCGCTGGCCGAAGGCGCCGCGGCTGCGGGCCTCCTTCTCCTCTACCCACTCTCGCCTGCGGGAGCAAAGGGATTTGTCCCTGAGGGCTGGGATACGCCCGTCATTGGCTTCGCGGTGAGCTTCCCGTCGAGCGACTCGGGTGTCGTCGTCGAATACAAGGTCGATCACCTCTACTGGGAGCAGGAATATGGCGCGTCGGAGTGACGAGTTCGTCGCCACGTGGGACTCACTCGCGGGTGCGGCTGAGTCTTCCTCCGGCTGGCGCAGCATTCCCATCGCCCCTTGCGGGATCGTTTCTATTCGAGCTGGCCGCCGCTTCCCCGGCAACGAAGAGTCGCTCCTCGCGGGATTCGCTACGACCACGCTGCTAGCCGCCGAGAAGCTGCCCGATGGGCAGGGGTTCGCGGTCGAGCGCGTAGATCCACTCCTCGATGGCAAAACGTGGCTCGCGCTGACGCGCCGATCCTCGGGCAGCGCAGAGCTGTTTTTGACGATGGTATGCGACGTCGCGGGCGCCCTCGACACCGAGATCGGGGCCGACGAGCCGCGTGCGCTGCGCGTGTTCCTTGGCCGTGTGCGCGCCTGGCAGGAGTTCATGCGCAAGGGCACCCAGCCCCTCAGCCCCGAGGCTGAGGTGGGGCTCGTTGGTGAGCTGCTGACGCTCTCGGCCCTGATCGAGGCCGGCGTTGACGCTGCCACCGTGTGTGAGGCTTGGCTGGGGCCGCTCAACGGTCTGCGCGACTTCGAGATTGGAACGGGCGGTGTAGAGGTCAAGAGCTCGTTGTCGGCTGCAGGCTTTCCGGCGCGTGTGGGCTCGCTCGAACAGCTCGACGACGCCGTCCGCCAGCCGCTCTTCGTCGTCGGGGTCCGGCTGCGCCAAGTCGCCGACGGCCAGAGCCTGCCAAGGCTGGTCGAGTCGACCCGAGACATCGTACGTGGCGACGCGGAAGCAGAACGGTTGCTCTCGGAGCGGCTCGTGGCAGCGGGATACTTCGATGGCCATGCTGACAAATACACGCGGCAGTTTGTCGGCGCGGATACGCGGATCCTCGAGGTCGTCGAGGGCTTTCCGCGTCTGACTCCTGGCCGGGTGCCGGCAGGAGTGTCGAGGGCTTCATATGAGATCGACCTGGACAAGGCGCTTGTTCCAAGCGTGTCGGTTGAACAGATGCTGAGAAAGCTTGGAGCCCTTTGACATGGACTTGACGGATTTCCTGCGCGAAACGCAGGCTGAGGTGCGGACACAGATGAGCGACGGCTCGCCGTTCGCGGAGATCGTGTTCTCCGAGATCGTCATGGCGCACATGGCCGAGATCGGAATGACCTTTGAGCCTGTGTCCTGCCACTTCCAGGGGAAGGTTGGCAATGCGACGTTGCGCCTGAGCGGCTATTCGGTCTCCGATGATCAGGACCAGCTCGACTTGTTCGTAAGCCTCTACGACGGCGTCGACGAGCCTACTCAGATCCCGGACGTTGACACCAAGGTGGCGGTCGAGCAGTGCCTGCGCTTTCTGACGCTGTGTGCGGAAGGGAAGATGGCGCCAAAGCTCGACCCGTCGAGCGACGTCCGGTCTCTCGCCGAGACACTGCAGGCCATCTACGACGGCCTGGAGCAGGTGCGCGTCTACGTGCTGACCGACCGGATCGCCAAGTCGAAGAGCTTCAAGACCCGCGACATTGGAGGAAAGGCAGTACGTCTCGAAGTCATGGACATCGAGCGCCTCCATCGCCACTGGTCAGAGGGCAAGCCGCGCGACGAGCTCGTCGTTGACTTCGGTGAGGTCTCCGGCGCTTCCCTTCCTTGCGTCTATGTACCAGGCGACAACGACGACTACGACTACGCGCTGACTGCCATACCCGGCGAAGCACTTCGGCTGCTCTACGAGAAGTTCGGAGCCCGCCTGCTAGAAGCAAACGTACGCTCATTTCTCAGCGTCAAGGGAAAAGGCGTGAACGCTGGAATACAGACGACGCTCCGTGCGGCGCCGGGCCGTTTCATGGCCTACAACAATGGCATCGTGATCGTCGCGGACGAGATGCGGTTCGGCACGCCAGGAGATGGCTCAACTGGCATTGCATGGCTCAAGGGCCTGCAGATCGTCAACGGCGGGCAGACGACAGCGTCGATCTACTTTGCGAAGAAAAAGTTTCCCGAGACGGATCTGAGCAAGGTGCGCGTGCCCGCCAAGATCATTGTCATGAAGGCTCAGGACGCTGCAAAGGAGGAGGCGCTCGTCTCCGACATTTCGCGCTTCGCCAACAGCCAGAACGCGGTGCGCCAATCGGACCTGTCGGCCAACAAGCCCTTCCACGTGGAAGTCGAGAAGCTCTCCCTTTCGGTCTATTGCCCCGACGGCGTTGGCCGCTGGTTCTACGAGCGCGCCGCCGGCAGCTACAACACCTTGCTCGCCCGCGAAGGTACTACCCCC
>JANYFX010000599.1 GCA_025359585.1 Rhizobacter sp.
TTCGGTGCGGCCTCTTTTCTGGTGCTCGAGGCGGTGGGCGTCACGCTGCTGGTCGACTACGGCTTCGTCAACGGGTTCTGGGCCATCCTCGCCACCGGGCTGATCATCTTTCTGGCCGGCTGGCCGATCAGTGTCTACGCGGCGCGTCACGGCGTGGACATGGACCTGCTCACCCGCGGCGCCGGCTTCGGCTACATCGGCTCCACGATCACCTCGCTGATCTACGCCAGCTTCACCTTCATCTTCTTCGCGCTCGAAGCTGCCATCATGGCCTACGCGATCGAGCTCGCCTTCGACATTCCGCCGAGCTGGGGTTACCTGCTGTGCTCGCTGGTCGTGATCCCGCTGGTCACGCACGGCGTCACCACCATCAGCCGCCTGCAGGTGTGGACGCAGCCGCTCTGGCTCGTGATGCTGATCGTGCCGCTGGCTTATGTGCTGCACCAGCATCCCGGCGTGCTGACCGAGCTGTGGCACTACCGCGGCGAGGGCGCAGAGAGCGAGCGTGCACCCGGCTTCGACCTGATGAAGTTCGGTGCCGCGATGACGGTCGGCATCGCCCTCATCACGCAGATGGGCGAGCAGGCCGACTACCTGCGTTTCATGCCCGAGCCGCAGCCGCACAAACGCGTGCGCTGGTGGGCGAGTGTGATCATCGGTGGCCCGGGCTGGGTGATTCCGGGTGTGCTGAAGATGCTCGCCGGTGCTTTGCTCGCCTACCTGGCGATCGGCTATTCGGTGCCCGCCGACCGCGCCGTGGACCCGACGCAGATGTACCTGGTCGCCTACAACGCGGTGTTCTCGCAGTACGGCCTGGCGGTCGCAGCGACGGCGCTCTTCGTCTTCGTCTCGCAGCTCAAGATCAACGTGACGAACGCCTATGCCGGTTCGCTGGCGTGGTCGAATTTCTTCGCGCGCCTGACCCACAGCCACCCGGGCCGCGTGGTGTGGATGGTCTTCAATACGCTGATCGCGCTGATGCTGATGGAGCTCGACGTGTTCCAGGCGCTGGGCAAGGTGCTGGGCCTGTACTCGAACATCGCGATCTCGTGGATGATGGCCGTGGTGGCCGACCTCGTCATCAACAAGCCGATGGGCTGGTCGCCCAAAGGCATCGAGTTCAAGCGTGCGCATTTGTACGACGTGAACCCGGTCGGCGTGGGCGCGATGGGCGTGGCCTCGCTGCTCTCGATCGTCGCCTACCTCGGTGTGCTGGGGCCGCTGGCGCAGGCCTTCTCGGCGCTGATCGCGCTCGTGACCGCATTGATCGTGTCGCCGCTGATCGCATGGTGGACCGGCGGGCGCTACTACATCGCCCGCTCGCCCTCGGCGCCGCCGTTGCCCGAGCTTGAGGCCGGCGCCTACAAGCGCCTCACCCGCTGCGTGATCTGCGAGCGCGACTACGAGCGCGACGACATGGCACAGTGCCCCGCCTACC
This sequence comes from Rhizobacter sp., assembly GCA_025359585.1. Taxonomy (GTDB): domain Bacteria; phylum Pseudomonadota; class Gammaproteobacteria; order Burkholderiales; family Burkholderiaceae_C; genus LMDS01. The sequence goes on from JANYFX010000599.1 coordinate 1,439, forward strand.
AGGGCGCGATCTGCTCGCTGTGCTGCACGCTCGACGCACGCTGCAACGACCTGTGCAAGCCGCATGCACGCGCCTCGGTGCAATGGAATGCGATGCTGCGTGCGCTCTTGCCACGCGCGGTCTGGCCTTATCTGGAAACCGGCCTCGGCCACTACCTGCTGTTGATGGCGGTCGTCGTGCCTTTGCTCGGCGGCCTGTTCGCGGTGCTCTACCACCAGGGCTTGCCGGCCGTGGTCGAGCCGGGCTCGGTCATGGCGCAGGCGATGAAGCTCGGCTTCGTCAAAGCCTTCGCGGCGCTGCTGCTCGTCAGCGGCATCGTCGCGTGGTGGCTGGTGCTGACGCAGAAGAGCCGCCAGGTCGCGCAGGAAGAATCGAACCGGCAAACCCATGCGCTGAACGAACAGACCCAGGTGCTGCGGCGCGAGATCGAATCGCACCGCCGCACCGACGAACAGCTGCAGCAGGCCCGGCTGCAGGCCGAATCGGCACGCCACCAGGCCGAGCTCGCCAACCAGGCCAAGAGCCGCTACATCACGACCGTGAGCCACGAGCTGCGCACGCCGCTCAACAGCATCCTCGGGTATGCGCAGTTGCTCGAAGAAGACGCGTCGGTGCCACCGCACCGGCGCCAGGCGGTCGCGGTGATCCGGCGTGGCGGCGACCACCTGCTGAGCCTGATCGAACGCACGCTCGACATCTCGCGCATCGAGGCCGGCAAGCTGCGGCTCGAGAACAAGCCGATGCGTTTTCGCGACTGCGTGCAAGAGATCGTGCGTTTGTTCGAACTGCAGGCGGCGGCCAAGGGCATCGAGTTCCGGCGCGCGCTCAGCGAAGGTTTGCCCGAGGTCGTGCGCGCCGATGAAAAGCGCCTGCGCCAGATCCTGATCAACGTGCTCGGCAATGCCGTCAAGTTCACGCACGTCGGTCGCGTCGAGTTTCGTTTGACCTACGCGCGCGAGATGGCGACCTTCGAGATCGAAGACACCGGCCCCGGTATTTCGGCGGCCGACATCGAACACGTGTTCGAGCCTTTCGGCCGTGGCTCGGAAGCGAGTGCCGCGGCCAGTGGCGGCACCGGCCTGGGCCTGACCATCGCCAAGATGTTGACCGACCTGATGGGCGGCGAGCTCACGGTGCACAGCACGCCGGCCTCGGCGGTGGCATCGGGTGCAGCGCTGCACACCGGCACGCTGTTTCGCATCCGGCTGTTCCTGCCCGAAGTGCGCGGTGCGCGCATCGAGCGCGAGCTGCCGCGCCAGACGCGCGTCGGCTACGCGGGTGCGCGCAAACGTGTGCTCGTGGTCGACAACGAAGAGCTCGACCGCGAACTGCTGGTGAGCGTGCTGGAGCCGCTCGGCTTCGAGCTGCAGCAGGCCGCGTCGGGCCACGCCTGCCTGGCGCTGCTCGCGAGCAGCGCGCCCGACGCGATCCTGATGGACCTGGCGATGCCCGGCATCGACGGCTGGACGACGGTGCGCACCATCCGCGAGCAAGGCCTGAGCGGCGCACCGATCGCCATCGTCTCGGGCAACGCCTTCGACAAGGAGTTGGAGAACGATGTCGGCATCGGCGTTGAAGACTTCATCCTGAAACCGGTGCGTGTGCACGAGCTGCTCGACTGGCTCGGCACGCGGTTGCAGCTCGACTGGATCGAAGCCGTGCCGCCCGAGGTGCCGGCGCCCGCGCCCATCGCGCCGGCCGAATGGCTGCTGCCCGACGCCACGCAGTTGCGCGCGCTCGACGAACTCGTCAGCCTGGGCTACTACCGCGGCATCGTGCGCAAGCTCGACGACATGGCCGCGGCGCACCCCGGCCACGCCGGCTTCGTGACCCACCTGCGTGGCCTGGCGCAGCAATTCCAGCTGGACGCGATGGCGCGTGTGATCCGCCAGGCACTGGCCGACCGCGAGGTGCAGCCATGAACGCGACCCTGCCGAACCGCAGCGATTCGCTCGTCGTATTGATCGTCGACGACGTGCCCGACAACCTCTCGCTGCTGCACGACGCGCTCGACGAATCGGGCTACACCGTGCTGGTGGCGACGAACGGCGAAAGCGCCTTGCAGCGCGCTGCGCAGGCGCTGCCCGACATCGTGCTGCTCGACGCGGTGATGCCCGGCATGGACGGCTTCGAGGTGGCGCGGCGCCTGAAGCAGAACCCCGACACAGCGCACATCCCGATCATCTTCATGACCGGCCTCACCGAAACCGAACACGTGGTGGCCGCGTTCCAGGCCGGTGGGGTCGACTACGTGACCAAGCCGATCCGTGCGCAGGAGGTGCTGGTGCGCATGGCGGTGCACATGCGCAGTGCGCGCGAAACGCACCAGGCCACGCAGGCGCGCAACGCGCTCGACGCTTTCGGCCACGCCACGATGGCGATCCATTTCGTGGAGGGCCACGCCGATCCGGTGCGCTCGGTCTGGCAAACGCCGCTGGCGCGGCAACTGATGCTGAGCTATTTCGCGGCCACGCCGGGGCAGATCCCGGCGCCGGTGCTCGACTGGCTGACGAGCGAGACAAAGGCCGTTGCCGAAGGCCGTGAGCCGCGCACGCTGGCCGTGAGCCGCGGTGCGCGCCAGCTTGTGTTCTCGCTGCAGCAGCGCACCGGCGACGACGACCTGCTGATCGTGATGCGCGAGGTGTCGGACGCGGCGGTCGTCGACGCGATGGTGCAGTCCTTCAAGCTCACGCTGCGCGAGGCCGAGGTGCTGTACTGGGTGGCCAAGGGCAAGACCAACCGCGACATCGGCGACATCCTCGGCAGCAGCCCCGCCACGGTGAAGAAGCACCTGGAGCGTGTTTACGTGAAGCTCGGCGTGGAGACGCGCACGGCAGCCGCTTCGGTGGCTTCCCTGCGGCTGCGCCAGCTCAACCTCTCGATGACGGGCTGAGCGGCATGCCATTGGTTTGTTCGACCGGGCCTCACGGTTTGGCAGGGCGCAAGCTGACGCATTCCGCCGTGGCGTCGGCCTGCCGCAGGTAGGCGATCAGATCGGCCCGCTCGGTCGCGTCGGGCACGCCGGCGTAGGTCATCGCGGTACCGGGCATCGCGGTCATCGGGCTTGCGAGGAAACGGTCCAGGCTCTTGTCGGCCCACACGACGCGCGAGTTTTTCATCGCCGCCGAGTAGCCGAACCCGGCTACGCTGCCTGCCCTGCGACCGAACAGCCCGCAGTGGTGCGGCCCGACGCGGTCGAACGCAAGCGCATGACAAGCCGCACAGCGGCTGTAGACCAATTCGCCGCGTGCGGGGTCGGGCGCGGCCTGGGCCAGTGTGGTGGCACACAACACCAGCGCGCCGGCCGCAAGACGCCGGCGCCAGCTCACACCATGAACGCCGAAGGAACCGGCACTTCGCCGAGCGCCTGGCGCAAGATCGCCCAGTGCATCGCTTCGTCACCGAGGATGCTGGCTGCAGCTTTCGACAAGTCACGGTTCTTGAACAGCGGCACGGCGCCAAGGTAGGCGCTGACGGCGCCCTGCTCCAGCTTTGCCGCGAACCGGAGCACGTCGGTCTGTGACTTGAGCTGCTCGGCCGGAAAGTTGTAGTTGGCCTTGGCCACGACGGCTTTGCCGCCGAGTTTTTCGATGGTCTTCGCCAGCACCTCGGCGTGTTCCTTGTGGTGGCCTTGGAAGCTGATCGCCAGGTCGAGCACGGGCTTCTGCAGCAGCTTGCTTTCAGCGCCGAGCTGGTAGGCCGCGATCGCTTCGAGCTCGGCGCCGAGTGCGGTGTTGAGAATCTGCACGTCGGTTCCTTTGGCGTCGCCGGTGCCAGCGGCAAGCGCTTCGCGCCCCGCGAGCAGCGCCACTGCAGCACCCGAAAGCACCAGACCCGATCGGCCTATGAACAGACGGCGGGCAGCCATCGGGTTAGGCATTTGAAAGAACGACATGAGCATCTCCTGTGGGTTGACGACGCCCATTGGATGCAGCCCGCATCGGCCCCGTTCCCGTGACACGGATTTCCGTCAGCGCCGCGCGGCCAGCACGGCCGCAACGATGCGGTCGCAACGCGTGCCGTCGAACGAGAACGCGTCGCCGAGTGCCACGTCGATCTCGCGCGAGAGCCCTTCGCGCAGCAGGCCGCGGGCGCGAAAGTAGCGGGTGCGCACCGTGGCTTCAGGCAATTCGAGCGCTGCCGCCACTTCTTCAACGCTCATCTCTTCCACGGCACGCAGCATGAAGACGCTGCGAAACGCGTCGGGCAGCATGTCGATACGGGTTTCCAGCAGGCGGCGAATTTCGCCGCGCATCGCGACGCGCTCGGGGCGTTCGTCGGGGTTGTCTTCCATCCAGGACTCCGCCGGGTTCGCATGGGTGTCGAGCGCCGTATCGAGTGGAATCACCAGCGCGCCACGCCGCCGCAAGCGTCCCAGCGCTTCGTTGATGACGATGCGCACGAGCCAGGTCGACAGCCGCGCTTCGGCACGAAAGCCGCCGAGTGCGCTCCATGCGCGCAGGTAGGCTTCCTGCAGTGCGTCTTCGGTCTCGGCATCGTCTTTGAGGATGCTGCGCGCCGTGCGGAACAACAGCCGGTTGTGGCGCCGCATGATGTGCTCGAAAGCTGCGGCATCACCCGCAGCGGCGCTGGCGGCGAGTTCGGCGTCGCCGATGGTGAGTGCGCCGCCGGCTGGCGCCAGGGCTGGCTTGATGGACATTGCGTGCCTCCGGACATTTGATGCAGCTGCACCCCGCCGCGTTCCCGCCGATGTTGCCGCCGATGTTGCCGCAAAACCCGATCGCATCTGTGGCCCACTACTTGCAGCAAGAATCCGCTGCGTGGCTCGGGCGCGCAAGCACATGAAGATGGGGCAGGCACAGTGGCAAAGATTCCTCCAGGGGTGGGGCCGCGGTTTCCGCAGGTCGTGGTGTTGTTCGGCGCGACCGGCGACCTGGCGCGGCGCAAGCTGTTGCCGGGCCTGTTTCACCTGTCGAGCGTGGGCTTCATTCCGGGCTGCCGCATCATCGGCGTGTCGCTCGACGACCTCGACCTCGACGGCTTTCGAAAGGCGGCGCGAAGTGCGATCGACGAGTTTTCGGCGCGCAAGGTGACCGAAGCGGACTGGAACGCCTTTGCCGCATCACTGGCGTATGTGCCGTTGGCCGCCGGCCCCGTGGCCCTCAAGGCCGCGGTCGACGAGGCCGAAAGAGGTTTGGGTGCAGAGTGCCGCCGCCTGCACTACCTGAGCGTGCCACCGAGTGCGGCCTTGCCGGCGGTGCGCATGCTCGGCGAGGCCGGTCTCGTCGAACGCTCGCGCATCGTGATGGAAAAGCCCTTCGGCACCGATCTCGCCAGCGCGGTCACGCTGAACCGCAAGCTGCACGAGGTGTTCGCCGAAGACCAGATCTTTCGCATCGATCACTTCCTGGGCAAGGAGCCGGCGCAGAACATCCTGGCGTTCCGTTTTGCCAACGGCCTGTTCGAGCCGATCTGGAACCGCAACTTCATCGACCACGTGCAGATCGACGTGCCCGAGACTTTGGGCCTGGGCAAACGATCGGGCTTCTACGAGCAGACCGGCGCCTACCGCGACATGGTGGTCACGCACCTGTTCCAGATCCTCGCGTTCATGGCGATGGAGCCACCGACCGCGCTGGAGCCTGCACCCATCAGCGAAGAGAAGAACAAGGTCTTCCGCAGCATGCTGCCGATCCAGCCGAGCGACGTGGTGCGTGGCCAGTACAGCGGCTACCGCAGTGAAGAGGGCGTCGACCCCGAGTCGGAGACCGAAACCTTCATCGCGCTGAAGTGTTTCATCGACAACTGGCGCTGGGCCGGCGTGCCGTTTTTCCTGCGCACCGGCAAGCGTTTGGCGGAAGGCCAGCGCATCATCTCGATCGCTTTCCGCGAGCCGCCGAAGAGCATGTTCCCGGCCGGCTCGGGCGTGGGGGCGCAAGGGCCCGACCACCTCACCTTCGACCTGGCCGACGCGTCGAAGATGTCACTCTCGTTCTACGGCAAACGCCCCGGGCCGGGCATGCGGCTCGACAAGCTGAGCCTGCAGTTCGCGATGCACGACACGGGGCTGCTTGGTGATGTGCTGGAAGCCTACGAACGATTGATCCTCGACGCGATGCGTGGCGACCGCACGCTCTTCACAACGGCCGAAGGCATCGAGCGGCTGTGGGACGTGTCGACGCATCTGTTGGAAGCGCCGCCGCCGGTGCGGCTGTATCCACCAGGTTCCTGGGGACCGAAGTCGATCCATCAGTTGATTGCGCCGCATGCTTGGCGGTTGCCGTTTGAGCGGGCTTGGCGGGATCCGAACAAGGTCGGTAGCTGATTCCGCTTGGGCACGGCTCGCGGCAGGCGCTAGCCGGCGGTGGGCTCAGGCTGTGGCGGTCTCCGCTTCGCTCCGACTGCACTGCGGTGCTCGGTCCGAGGTCGTGCCGCAGAACTCACTGCGCTCACTTCGTTCGCTCC
>JANYFX010000601.1 GCA_025359585.1 Rhizobacter sp.
GAAGTTCATCAAGTACATCAAGGAAGAACTGCTGATCGTGCTCGGCACCTCGTCGAGCGAGGCCGCGCTGCCGCGCATGATCGCCAAGATGGAAAACCTGGGCGCCAAGAAGTCGGTGGTCGGCCTGGTGATCCCGACCGGTTATTCCTTCAACCTCGACGGCACCTCGATCTACCTGACGATGGCGGCCGTGTTCATCGCGCAGGCCACCAACACACCGATGACGCTGACGCAGCAGATCACGCTGCTGCTGGTGTTGCTGCTCACCTCCAAGGGCGCGGCCGGCGTGACCGGCAGCGGCTTCATCGTGCTCGCGGCCACGCTCTCGGCCGTGGGCCACGTGCCGGTCGCCGGGCTGGCGCTCATTCTCGGCATCGACCGCTTCATGTCGGAAGCGCGCGCCCTGACGAACCTGATCGGCAACGGCGTGGCCACGCTCGTCGTCGCAAAATGGACCCACGATCTCGACGAAGTTCAGCTGAACCGCCAGCTCAACAACGAGGGTGACACCGAAGCCGATGATCCGGAAGCGGTGCTCGACAAGACACAAGCGCACATGCCCGGCGCCACCGCGCGCTGAGATTCAATCATTCACATCATCGTCAACCCGACAGGAGACTGAAAAATGGCAGCACAAAAAGTGGTTCTGGTGACCGGCGGCATGGGCGGCCTGGGCGAGACGATTTCCACCAAGATGGCCGACGCCGGCTACAAGGTGGTCGTGACCTACTCGCCCGGCAACACCAAACACGCCGAGTGGGTGGCCGACATGAAAAAACGCGGCTACGACATCATGGCCGTGCCCTGCGACGTGGCCGACTACGACTCCTGCACCAAGGCCGTGGCCGAAGTGCAGGCCAAGGCCGGCGCGGTCGATGTGCTGGTGAACAACGCCGGCATCACGCGCGACACCACCTTCAAGAAGATGGACAAGGTCAACTGGGACGCGGTGATCCGCACCAACCTCGACAGCCTGTTCAACATGACCAAGCAGGTCGCAGACGGCATGGTCGAGCGCGGCTGGGGCCGCATTCTGAACATCTCGTCGGTCAACGGCAGCAAGGGCGCGTTCGGCCAGACCAACTACTCGGCCGCCAAGGCCGGTGTGCACGGCTTCACCAAGGCGCTGGCGCTCGAAGTGGCGAAGAAGGGCGTGACCGTGAACACCATCTCGCCGGGTTACATCGGCACCAAGATGGTCACGGCGATTCCGAAAGAAGTGCTCGACACCAAGATCCTGCCGCAGATCCCGGTCGGTCGCCTCGGCAAGCCCGAAGAAGTGGCCGGCCTCGTGATCTACCTCGCTTCCGAAGAAGCGGCTTTCCTGACCGGTGCGAACATCGCGATCAACGGCGGCCAGCACATGCAGTGAACGGCACGGCATTCACAACAACTCCAAGGAACAAGCCATGATGAAAGCAGGGATCGACACGGACGCCATCGCCAAGATGTTTTCCGAAGCCAGCGTCAAACAAGGCGAAGCGCTGCGCAAGGGCGTGGCGGAAGCCACGCTGAAAGCGCTGCAGGGCCGCGAGCTGACGATGGAGAACATCAAGAAGGTGCTCAAGACCGTGACGCAGGCCGCTTCCACCGGCGCCGCGCAGAACGTGGCGAGCCCGGTCGACGTGGAAGCGATGCTGTCGAAGGCCTTCGCCGGCATGGACGGCGCGCTGCTGCAGGCCGTCGAGGCCAACCACAAGGCGCTGCAGCAGTTCGTGGCACAGGGCGCGGGGCTGCAAGACAAGCAGCTCAAGAGCGCAATGGCCAACATCGAGCAGATGGAAGACATGTTCTTCGCCACGGTGACCAAGGCCGCGCAGGGCGTGACCGGCCCGGCCCAAGGCCCGTGGGAACAGGTGCTGAGCGCCATGAAGATCAAGGGCACCGGCACCGGCGCACAGGCCACGCAGACCGTCGAGCAACTGGTGGGGCAAGCCCAGACCGCGCTGCGTGATGGCCGCGCCGCGAGTGCCAAGACGATGCAGGCGATGCTCGACAGTTACGCCGCGCTCGTCAGCGGTGTGCTGATCGGCATGTCGGAAGGGCTGCAGGGCGGTGGCGCCGCGACTCCGGCCAAGCCGAAGAAAAAGTGATGCGCGCGTGAGCAGCCGCAAGGCCGCTCACGGCCGCCGCAGCCCGTGATCAGGCGGCGCGCTCGCGAACCCGCCGCAAGAACGCGGGCAGCGCCTGTGGGTTGATGCAGTTCGGCGGCTCGTCGCCCCGCATCAGGTGTTCGGCCGCCAGGGCCGCGCCCTGCCCCATCGCCAGCATGCTGTCTTCGGTGATGCCGGCCACGTGCGGCGTGAGCAGCACCTGGGCCATCTGCCAATACGGGTGATCGTCGGGCAGCGGAACGGTGTCGAACACATCGAGCGCGGCGCCCGCGAGGTGCCCGCTTCGCAGCGCGCCGATCAAGGCCGCGTCCACCACCACCGGGCCGCGCGCCACGTTGACGAGGTGGGCGCCGCGCTGCATCAGCGCGAGCTGCGGCGCACCGATCAGGCCGCGTGTTTCGGGCGTCAGCGGGCAGGCGAGCACGACGAAGTCGCTGGCGGCGAGCAGTTCGGGCAGCGGCGCACGCTCGGCCTGTTGCGCGGCCGAAAACGTCAGGGCCGAGCGGGTGTGCGCCAGCACCCGCATGCCGAAACCCGCCGCGCAGAGACGCGCGATCGCCTGGCCGACGTGGCCGAACCCGACCAGGCCGACGGTGCGCCCGCGAATCTCGAAGCCTGCATCGGCGAGGGCTCGGGCAGGCAACCAACCGACTGCCCGCGCGCGCATCTGCACACTGACTTTTGCCGTGTTCCGGGCGAGCTGCAGCATCGAGCGCAGCACGTGTTCGGCCACCGCGTTGGCGTTCACGCCGGGCACGTTGGCCACCAGCACGCCGTGTTCGGTGGCCTCGGCGATCGGGATCATGTCGACGCCCGCACCGTGGCGCACGGCGCCGATCAGGCGCGGTGCGGCCGCGAAGATGTCGTCGGGCAACTGGGCTCGCACCATCAGCACGTCGCAGTCGGCAGCGCAGCGGCGCAAGGTGTCGGGCCGGGTGTCGGGCGCCACGATCACATCGAAGCTGCCGGCCAGGCGCGCCTGCGCCACCGGGTGGATCGCCTGGGTCAGCAGAATGCGCGCCACGCCCGGTCGTTTCAGCGCCGCGCCGCCGGCTTGGCCGCGGCAGCCTTCGGGGTGGCCGCGGCGGCGGTCTTCCGCGCCCGCCTGGCCGGCTCGGCGGCCTGCTGGGTCTCGGAGAAGAACATGCGGAAGTACGCGTCCACGCCCTTCAGGTGACGACGCAGGATCTGCTGGCCGAGCTCGGCGTCCTGGGCTTCGATCGCACCGTAGAGCTGCAGGTGCTGCGCGTGCGAACGTTTGCTTTGCTGCTTTTCGTGGAAGTAGATCTCGCGCCGCTTGCGCGACATCAGGTAGAAGACGTTGATGAAGCGCAGCAGCACGTCGTTCTTGGTCGCGGCGACGATCGCCTTGTGAAACACCGCGTCGTATTCGGCCAGCGTTTCGCCGCGTGCGATGGCGGCGGCGCTGTCGCTCAGAATCTTCTGCAGCCGGTCGAGGTCTTCCTGGGTGCGGCGCAGGCAGGCCAGACGCATCGCTTCGCTCTCGAGCACGCTGCGCAGCTCGACCGATTGCGCCACTTCGGCGGCGGTGAGCGGCATGTTGGTCTCGGCGAACAGCACCATCGCCTCGATGCTGCGCTCGGCCCCGTAAGGCTGCAGGTACACGCCCGACTTGGGCCGGCTCTCGACGATGCGCAGCGTGTCGAGCCGGATCAGCGACTCGCGCACCGCGCTGCGGCTCATGCCGAACAGGGCGGCGAGGTCACGCTCCGAAGGCAGCTTGTCGCCGGGCTTGAAGCCGCGCTCGCGGATCAGCTCCAGCAGCTTGGCGGTTTGCTCCAGGCCTTCCATCGAATCAGTTTTTCCGGTGACGCTGGACGAAGTCATCCACGATCGTAATGCCCAGACCCGGCCGGTCGGGGATCATGAGCGTGCCGCCGTCGACCGGGAAACGTTCTTCGACGAGCTCGTGGATCATCGGGTTCGCTCCCAGCGAATACTCGAGGATGTGGCAGGCGTTCGACGCCGCCGCCACGTGCAGGCCGGCCGCGAACGCCGGTGCGCCGGCCCACAGGTGCGGCGCCACCCGCAGGTTGGCTGCGCTCGCCAGTGCGCAGATGCGCATCGCTTCGGTGATGCCGCCGCAGATCGCGAGGTCGGGCTGCAGAATGTCGGCCGCGCGCAGCTCGATCAGGTCGCGAAAGTCGAAGCGGGTGCATTCGCTCTCTCCGGTGGCGATCGGAATGTGCGTGCCGGCGCGCACTTCGGCCAGGCCGCGTTTGTCGTCGGCGCTGACCGGCTCCTCGAACCAGGCGAGGTTGCAGTCGCGCACCAGGTGGCAGAACTGGCGCGCCTCTGACACCGTGAAAGTGCCGTGCGCGTCGGCCATCAGCTCGATGCCGGGGCCGAGCGCGGCGCGCGCAGCGATCACCCGCTCGGCCGATGCGGCGGGCGAGCCGTCGAACACGCCGATGCGCATCTTCACGGCCTTGAAGCCGCCACGCGCGACGTAGGCCTTGAGCTGCTCGCCGATGTTCGCGGCATCGGCCCAGCCGCCCGAAGCATAGGCCGGCATGCGCTCGGCCTTGCGCCCGCCGAGCAGTTGCCACACGGGTGTGTTCAAGGATTTTCCGAGGATGTCCCACAGCGCGATGTCGATGCCCGAGATCGCCGAGATCGCAGCGCCGCGCCGGCTCATCGCCGGGAACACATGGCCGCGCGCGAGGGCGTAGTGGCCGCGGGTGCCGCTGTACAGGCTTTCCCAGATGCGGCTGATGTTGCGCGGGTCCTGCCCGACGAGGCCGGGACCGAATTCGTGGTTGATGACGGCAACGACACCGTGGTAGTCGCCCGGGCTGCCGGCCGAGACCTTGGCTTCGCCGACCCCGCTGATACCGGCATCGGTATCGATGCGCACGAGCGCGGTGTCGAAGGTCGTGGCGCGGCCGAAGTCGCTCACGTGCTGCCGCTCCAGGGGGATCGGCACCTGCAGCCAGGTCGCTTCGACACGCGTGATCTTCATGGCGTGCGTGCCGCTCAGGCCGTCGCGAACTGGCGGTAAAGCGCGGGCTGGAACCAGCGTTCGCGCGGCCGGTACAAACGTTCGGACGCGATCGTCGGCGCCGCTTGCGGCTCGGCGGCCGCGTGAAAGGTCAGCTCCAGCTGGATGCCGTTCGGGTCGTAGATGAACAGTTGCCAGAAGGGCGTCGCCGGCACGATGTTTTCACGGTAGGCGAGACCGAACTTTTCGAAGCGCGCCTTGAAGTCGGCGTATCCCTGGCACACCACCGACACATGGTCGATCGCCGATGTGCCGATCTGCACCGACCCATCGGCTTCCTTCGCTGCATCGCCCGCATACACGTGGATGCTCGCATCGGCGCCGGCCTGCGCGGGTTTGAGCCAGGCGCCGGGGAACGGAAT
>JANYFX010000614.1 GCA_025359585.1 Rhizobacter sp.
GTTGCCTCCGCGCCGTCACGTTCGCGCAGACCACCTCGGCGCGCGGGCGCGCCAAGGTGGTGGTGCTGCACCCGGCCGAGCGCATGAACGGCATCTCGGCCAACACCCTGCTCAAGACCCTCGAGGAGCCACCCGGCGCAGCCCGCTTCGTGCTGAGTTGCGCGGCACCCGACAGCCTGCTGCCCACCATCCGCAGCCGCTGCCAGAGCGTGACGATGCTGCTGCCACCGCGCGACGTGGCCACCGAATGGCTGACTCAGCGCGGCGTGGCCGACCCTGCGGTCTTGCTCACAGCCACCGGTGGCCAGCCTCAAGAGGTGCTGCAGTGGGTCGAGCAGGGCATCGATGCCGCGTTGTGGCAGCGCTTGCCGGCCATCGTCGCGCGTGGCGAAACCCAGGCGCTGGCCACATGGCCGCTGCCGCGTCTGATCGACGCATTGCAGAAACTTTGCCATGACGCGGCCTGTGTCGCGGCCGGCGCACTGCCACGCTACTTCCCGCCCGCCGTGATCGTGCAGGGCGCAGACGCGGGCGGGCTGGCCGAATGGATGCGCGAGCTCAATCGTTGCGCGCGCCACGCCGAGCACGCATGGAACGCCGGGCTGATGCTGGAGTCGCTGCTCCAGCAAGGGCAGAAAGCGCTGCGCAGCGCGGTGCCCGGGCCGGCCACGAAGCGCCTTGTTTCGGTACACTCGCGCCCATGGTAGACACAGTACGCGGGGCCCTTCCAGGCGCGCCAGCCAGCACCGGCACGGCGCGGCCGAGCGTGATCCAGCTCGTGTTCCGTGAAAAAGGCGCCCTGTACGCAGCGTACATGCCGGTGTTCTCCGACGGTGGGCTGTTCGTGCCGACCACACGCGAATACAAACTCGGCGAAGACATCTACCTGCTGCTCTCCCTGCCCGACGACCCACAGCGTTATCCGGTCGCCGGCAAGGTCGGCTGGATCACGCCGGCCAATGCTTCAGGCGGCCGCACCCAGGGTGTCGGCGTGCGTTTCCCCGGCGACGAAAAAACGCGCACGCTGAAGCTGAAGATCGAAGAAGTGCTCGGCACGTCGATCTCGTCGGCCAAACCGACCCAGACCATTTGAGGGGCTTGCCGCCGGCCTGTGGTCCCGGCCGGTCATGCCCCTTCCGCGCATGTACGTCGACTCCCACTGCCACTTAAGCTTTCCAGAACTGACGGCCCGCCTCGGCGAAATCCGGGCCGACATGGCCGCAGCGCAGGTCGATCGCGCGCTGTGCATCTGCACCACGCTCGAAGAGTTCGACGCGGTTCACGCGCTCGCCACCGGCTTCGAAAACTTCTGGTGCAGCGCGGGTGTGCACCCCGACAATGAAGGCGTGCGTGAGCCGACACTCGAGGCCTTGCTCGCACTGGCCCGCCTGCCACGCGTCGTGGCGATCGGCGAAACCGGGCTCGACTACTACCGCCTGAACGGGCGCAGCGTGGCCGACATGGAATGGCAGCGCGAGCGCTTTCGGGTTCATATTCGTGCCGCCAGGGCGAGCGCCTTGCCGCTGGTCGTGCACACACGCAGCGCGTCGGCCGACACGCTGGCGATCCTGAAGGACGAGGGCGCAGAAGCGCCCGGCGGCGTCTTTCACTGCTTCACCGAAACCGATGCGGTGGCGCGTGCCGCGCTCGACCTCGGCTTCTACATTTCCTTCTCCGGCATCCTGACCTTCAAGACCGCGGCCGACCTGCGCGAGGTGGCGCGTTTTGTGCCGCTCGACCGCTGCCTGATCGAGACCGACAGCCCGTATCTCGCTCCGGTGCCCTACCGCGGCAAGGTCAATTCACCAGCCTACGTGCCCTTCGTCGCGCGCCAGATCGCCGAGCTGAAAGGTGTTTCCGTGGAAACCATTGCCGAGGCGACGAGTCAGAACTTCGAGTTGCTGTTTTCTCGCACTCATTCGACTCTTATCGCTTCGCCCAAGGAAACCACATGACGTTCGGTCGATTCAAACACGGTGTTCGCGTTGCACTCGGCGCCAGCGTCCTCGCCACGGCCTTGGCCG
>JANYFX010000708.1 GCA_025359585.1 Rhizobacter sp.
TGCAGCGCCTGATCGTGCCCTACACGCTCGACACCAACGACATGCGCTTCGCCTCGATGCAGGGCTTCAACACCGGCGACCACTTCTTCAACTACCTGAAGGACGCGTTCGACGTGTTGTATGCGGAGGGCGAAGAAGCCCCGAAGATGTTGAACATCGGCATGCACTGCCGCATCCTCGGCCGGCCCGGGCGCTTCAAGGCGATCCAGCGTTTCCTTGACTACGTGCAGCAGCACGAGCGGGTCTGGGTCTGCCGCCGCATAGACATCGCACACCACTGGGCACAAGTCCACCCGAGCCCGGCCTGATTCGGAAAGAACACCATGCCACTCTCACTCGAACAACTCAACCGCGCCACGCAAGGCGAGTTCGCGCTGCTGCTGGACGGCACCTACGAGCACTCGCCGTGGATCGCCGAGCAGGCCTGGGCGAAGCGCCCGTTCGCGAGCCTCGCGCAGCTCAAGTACGCGCTGGTGTCAGTCCTGCAAGAGGCCGGCCGCGAAGCGCAGGTCGCCTTGATCCGCGCGCACCCCGAACTCGCGGGCAAGGCGATGGTCAGCAAGACGCTCACTGCGGAGTCAACGAACGAACAAGGCAAGGCTGGCCTTACCGACTGCACGCCGGCCGAGTTCGCGCACATCCAGCAACTCAACACCGCGTACAACAAGAAGTTTGGCTGGCCGTTCACGCTCGCCGTGCGCGGGCCGCGCGGGCTGGGGCTGGACCGGCACGCGATCATCCGCACTTTCGAACGCCGCCTGGCCGGCCACCCCGACTTTGAACTCGCGGAGTGCATCCGCAACATCCACCGCATCGCCGAGATCCGTTTGAACGACAAGTTCGGCGTGTCGCCGACGCTTGGCAACCAGGCCTGGGACTGCGCCGAACTGCTCTCGACGCACACCGACCCGGGTTATGCCGAGCGTGGCGAGCTCACCGTCACCTACCTGACCGACGCGCACCGCGCCTGCGCTTCGCAGATCCAATCGTGGATGCTCGAATGCGGCTTCGATGAAGCGACCATCGACGCGGTCGGCAACGTCGTCGGCATCTACCACGGCAGCGACCATGGAACCGCAAACGCGCAGAAACGCCTGCTGACCGGCTCGCACTACGACACGGTGCGCAACGGCGGCAAGTACGACGGGCGGCTCGGCATCTTCGTGCCGATGATCTGCGTGCGCGAATTGCACCGTGCCGGCAAGCGCCTGCCTTACGGCTTCGAGGTCGTCGGCTTCGCCGAAGAAGAAGGCCAGCGCTACAAGGCGACCTTCCTCGGCTCGGGGGCGCTGACCGGCCACTTCAACCCGGCCTGGCTCGACCAGACCGATGCCGATGGCATTTCGATGCGCGCCGCCAGGCAACACGCCGGCCTGCCCGCCACGCTGAAGGCGATCGGCGCATTGCAGCGCAACCCGGCCGACTACAAGGGTTTCATCGAAGTCCACATCGAACAAGGCCCGGTGTTGAATGCACTCGGCTTGCCGCTCGGCGTGGTCACTTCCATCAACGGCAGCCTGCGTTACCTCGGCGAAGTGACCGGCATGGCGAGCCACGCCGGTACCACGCCAATGGGCACGCGGCGCGACGCGGCCACGGCCGTGGCCGAACTCGCGCTCTACGTCGAAAAGCGCGGCGCCGCCGTTCCGAACCTGGTCGCGACGATGGGCATCATGACCGTGCCCAACGGCTCGACCAACGTGGTGCCGGGCCGCTGCCAGTTCACGCTCGACATCCGCGCCACGACCAACGAGGTGCGCGATGCGTGTGCGAACGACGTGCTGGCCGAGCTCGCCCGCATCTGCGAACGGCGCTGCGTGAGTCACACGATCGAAGAGACGATGTGCGCTGCCGCCGCGCCGAGCGCACCGGCCTGGCAACGGCGCTGGGAACGCGCCGTCGAAGCGACCGGCCTGCCGGTGTTTCGCATGCCCAGCGGCGCCGGCCACGACGCGATGAAGCTGCACGAAACAATGCCGCAGGCGATGCTCTTCGTGCGCGGCGAAAACGCCGGCATCAGCCACAACCCGCTCGAATCGAGCACCAGCGACGACATGCAGTTGTGCGTCGACGCTTTCACCCATGTACTGATGCAACTCGCGACCGAATCATGACCCCGTACCAACAACTCGACGCGTGGATCGACGCGCACTTCGATGAAGAAGTGAAGTTCCTGCAAGCCCTGGTGCAGGTGCCGACCGACACCCCGCCCGGCAACAACGCACCGCATGCCGAGCGCACCGCCGAGTTGCTGAAAGGCTTCGGCCTCATTGCCGAAAAGCACCCGGTGCCGCAGGCCGATGTGCTGGCCTACGGCCTGCAGTCGCTGACCAACCTGATCGTGCGTCGCCGTTACGGCGACGGCAAGACGATCGCGCTCAACGCCCACGGCGACGTGGTGCCACCGGGTGACGGCTGGGTGCACGACCCTTATGGCGGTGAAGTGGTCGACGGCAAGCTCTACGGCCGCGCCTCGGCCGTGAGCAAGAGCGATTTCGCGAGCTACACCTTCGCCGTGCGTGCGCTCGAATCGCTGAAAGCGCAGCTCGAGGGCACGGTCGAACTGCACTTCACCTACGACGAAGAATTCGGCGGCGAGCTCGGCCCCGGCTGGCTGCTGAGGAACAAGCTGACGAAGCCCGACCTGCTGCTCGCCGCCGGCTTCAGCTACCAGGTCGTCACCGCGCACAACGGCTGCCTGCAGATGGAAGTGACGGTGCACGGCAAGATGGCGCACGCCGCCATTCCCGACACCGGTGTCGACGCGCTGCAAGGCGCGGTCGCGGTGTTGAACGCCCTGTACCACCAGAACATGCTCTACAAGCAGGTCACCTCGAAGGTGGCCGGCATCACGCACCCTTACGTCAACGTTGGCCGCATCGAAGGCGGCACCAACACCAATGTCGTTCCGGGCAAGGTCACGCTGCGGCTCGATCGGCGGATGATTCCCGAAGAGAACCCGGTGGAAGTCGAAGCGACGATCCGCAGCGTGATCACGCAGGCCGCGGCCAGCTGCCCCGGCATCACCGTCGAGATCAAGCGCCTGCTGCTGGCGAACTCGCTGAAACCGATGGCCGGCAACGAGCCGCTCGTCGAAGCGCTGCAGAAACACGGCGAAGCGGTGTTCGGCGAGCCGATTCCCACCTCGGGCACGCCGCTCTACACCGACGTGCGCCTGTACGGCGAAGCCGGCGTGCCGGCCGCGATCTACGGCGCCGGGCCGCGC
>JANYFX010000712.1 GCA_025359585.1 Rhizobacter sp.
AGCAGGCGCCTGCGGGTCGGGTCGGCCAGCGCCTTGAAGACTTTGTCGACGTCCAAGTTCCCGTTCACCTGATCTCGAACCTTTCAGCGCCTCATTCCCAGCTGTCGAGCTTGATGTCGTTGGGCGCGGGGGCACCTTTCCCGGTCTCGAGAAGCGACTTCAGGCTCAGCAGAAAGACAGCCCACTTGGTGCTGCAATGGTGCATGAACTCCACCGGCTCCTTCCAGCCTTCGTGTTTGAAGAGAACGATGCTCCATTCGGCTTCCTGTCTGAGATCGAAGCTGACCTTCGTGCCGATCCATTCGACGGGCCCTTCCACCACCTGCCACAGCACGCGCCTGGCGGGAACAAGCTCGAGAACCTTCATGTCGATACCACCGGCGCCGAAGCGGAACCGGATCACTCCGCCGACTTGGGTTTCCCCTTGCGTGGTGTTCGTCCACCAGCCGGCAAGACCTTCGAGCGTGGTCAATGCCTTGCAGACCTCGTCCAGCGACGACGACTTGATTCCGACTTTGTGCAAGATGTCCACGACGAATTCTCCTGACGGGTTGATCGAAACGACGGCGGGTGTCGTCATCCAGAAGCGTGGTGAATGATATGCAAGTAGTTGCTTGCATGTCAAGCGGCAAGATGCGGCCGCATCGTTTCTTCAGCCGGGCAGGGTGTCCGGCGCCAGCACAAGCGCCGCGTCGGCGACGACGTAGCGGGCATGCCGGTAGTCGTGGATGAAGCTGATGCGGCCGTCGCGCCACTCGAGCCACATCATGTAGCTCGGCTTCGCATCGGCGTGGTCTTCGAAGACCGCGATCACCTCGCGGCCTTCGAGCCGGGCCGGCGCGAGCCACACGCCCTCGCTTCTGGCGTAGATCGTGAAGAACAAGCCGACCTCGGCGCGGCCGACACGAAGCGGGTGCGAAGCCTGGTTGAGTTTCACGTCGTCGGCCAGCAGCGCCCGCAGGCCGTCCCAGTCGTGCCGATTGAACAGCGCGACATAACGCATCAGCGGAGCGGATGAAGCCGACACGTCCCTCGGCGGGCCGGCTTCGGCGTTGATTTCGCGAAGACGTGCGCGGCCCCGTGCGAGGTGGCCCTTCACGGCGTCGACCGTCAGGTCGAGCAGGGCGGCGATCTCGACCAGCGACTCGTCGAGCACGTCCTTCAGGATCACGACGCTGCGCTGGTGCAGCGGCAGCCCCACGAAGCGCGACACCGCCGTTTCGACCGCTTCCTGGCGCATCAGCATCTCCATCGGGTCGGGGCTGGCCGGGTCGGCAAGGTCGGCAGCGGCTGTCATCGTTTCGGCCCTGCGCACCGTGCGGCCACGAAGCAGATCGAGGGCGCGGTTGTGGGCGATGCGAAACAGCCAGGGCCGAAGCGGCGTCGCCTGATCCAGGTCTTCAATCGCCACGAGGGCGCGCACGAGCGTGTCCTGCACGACGTCTTCACCGTCGATGACCGACCCCATCAGCCGCGCGCAATAGCGGTGCAGCTCGGGCCGCACGTCGCCGGCCAGCGCGAGCAGTGCGGCCCGGCGGTCGTGGTTCGGCGAGGGCGGTGCTGCTGCGTTCAAGCGGCCGCGCCCTCGAGAACGCTGACTTCCGCGCCGCCCTTGAGCCCGAAGGCGAGGCCCTCGGCACAGGCCGGGTCGCCCAGCAGCGACACCACCTTCTCGCCGAACTCACCGGGTGGCATCGGCGCGCCGAAGCGCGCCAGGAACGCTTCGGGCGTTATGCCCGCCGCGCGCGCGTAGGCCGCCGCGCCCGCGTCGCCCACCCCGGTGCCGCCGACCAGCTGCAGCGGCACGATCACCTGGAAGCGGATGCCGAGGCCCTTCTGCTCGGAGACGCCGTTCGCGTACTTCGCCATGGTCCAGAGCATGCGCTTGGCGCCGGCATAAGCGCCCGACAGCGGCGATCCGTTGCGGGCCGCGCCGCTCGATCCCACCAGCACACGGCTGCCAGGCTTGAGCGGCAGATTCAGCGCCGCCTGCAGCCAATAGAGCCCGGCCCGCACGTCGGTCTCCCAGGTCGCGCTGAAGTCTGCCCAGCTCAGGCTCGCCAGGCTGCCCATCGGTGGTTTCGCGCCCGCGTTCAGCACCAGGAGGGCCGGGCGCAGCTCGGCGACGATGCGCTGGGCGGCGCGCTCGTCGGTCACGTCGGCCGAGATGGTGGCGACGCCCAGCCGCGCGCGCACGGCCTCGAGCGCATCGGCACCGCGCGCGACCACCGTCACCCTGGCGCCGTGCGCGACGAGCGCCTCGACCAGCCCCAGGCCCAGGCCGCGGCTCCCGCCGGTGACGATCACATTCATGTCTTCGAGGTTCATGGTTTCTGCTCCGCAGTTGAGGTGCAGACAAGACGATCGAGGCGCGGGAAAGGAGTCAAAACGATGCTGCGGCGAGGTTCTGCGATTCTCCGGCGGCTGGACCCCCGAGAATCCCCGCATGCCCCACGCCGTCTCCCTGCTGCGCAGCGCACGCCTCGCGCGCAGCACCAAACCCTTTCTGGCCCGCGGCGGCTTCAAGCGCGAGCGCTGCGCCGGCTGCCGGCTGGCGACCAGCTACTGCCTGTGCGCGCTGCGCCCGGCAGTGCCCACGCGAGCGGGCGTGTGCCTGCTGATGGCCGACATCGAGCCGCTCAAGCCCAGCAACACGGGCTGGCTGGTGGCCGATGTGGTGGCCGACACCTTCGCCTTCGGTTGGGCCCGCACCGCCACCGACCCCGCGCTGCTGGCGCTGCTGAGCGATCCGCAGTGGCAGCCGTACGTGGTGTTCCCGGGCGAGTACGCCGCGCCCGAACGGGTGGTGCACCGCGTTCGGCCGACTGACCCGGTGGGTGCCGACGCCGGCAAGCGCCCGCTGTTCATCCTGCTCGACGGCACCTGGGCCGAGGCCCGCAAGATGTTCGGGCGCAGCCCCTGTCTCGACCACCTGCCGGTGCTCAGCCTGCAACCCGAGCAGATCTCGCAATACAAGCTGCGCCGCTCGCGCCGCGACGACCACTTCTGCACCAGCGAGGTCGCCGCGCTGTGCCTGAACCTGGCGGGCGAGCACGTGGCCGAGCAGACGCTGGTGGCGTACCTCGACGTGTTCACCCACCACTACCTGCAAGCCAGAAACCAGTTGCCGGTGGCGTGGGACGGCGCAGCGCACCTGCGGTGGCGCGAGATCAGCGGTGTTGTTGCAACAGCGCCTTCGCCGCTTCGATCCTGAGGGCCAGCGCCACGGTTTCGTCGTTCATGACGCGGAGCAGGAAGCGCTTCGGGTCTTGCTCTGCAGTGGCGGTCGCGGGCTGCGCTTGCGCGACTGGCAAATCGGCGCTCCTCGCCGGCGGAGCCAGCCGCTTCAACGCCTCATCGAACGCCGCCGGTTTGATCATGCTCAGGCCGCGCAGCAAGCTGGCCTGGCCTTCTTCGTTGGGCGGAATGTCGAGCCACGGCGTCTCTGAAAAGATCGGTGCCAGATCGGCTGCGACGAACGCGGACCAGTTCCCGGTCTCTTCCTGCAGGGCCGGCACCGACGCGCCGGGCGCCAGCATCAGCCGCACGCGCCTGGCATCGACGCCAGGCAGAAAACGCACGCGCAAGGCTTCGAGAAAGGCCTGCGCCTGCATTGATGCGATCGGCTCGGCCAGCGAGAACCAGAGCTGCAGGCCGTCGAGGCCCGACACGGCGATGGCGGGCGCGGGCAGTTCGAGTTCGGCCTGAACGCCTTGCCACACTGTCGAGAGCAGCTCCCAGCTCGGCGGACGCGCCAACTCCATCACCAGCGCACGCACCCTGCCGTCTTCGTGCTGCGCCGCTGGCGGAGGGAGGTACAGGCGATGCAGCTCTGTTTGCAGTCGGTTCATGGCAGTGCAAGCACGCCGGCGTTGAGATGGCGCGACTCTACCCGCTGCGGTTCGGCGGCCGCACCGCCGCCATCGTTGCTGTCAGTCGGCCCGCAAACCCAGGCGGTCCACGACCAGCGCCCACTTGTCGGCTTCGCGGCGCAGGCGTGCCGCCGCCTGCTCGGGTGTGTTGGGTGTGAAGTCCAGGTCCATCGCGAGCATCCTGGCCCGCACGTCGGCCTGTGCCAGCACCGCGCCGAAGGCCTCGTTCAAGGCAGCGACGATCGCAGGCGGTGTGCCTTTGGGTGCCAGCAAGACCTGGCCGAACGATGCCTCGTAGCCGGTGATGCCGGCCTCGCTCATCGTCGGCAGCTCCATCGCAATCGGCGACCGCTTGGCCGTGGTGACTGCCAGGCCGATGAGCTTGCCACTCTTCACATGGGGCATGACCGTCGGCGTGGCCAGGAAGCCGCACTGCACGTTGCCGCCCATCAAGTCCTGCAAGGCGGCGACAGGCCCCTTGTAGGGGATGTGCGTCATGCGCACGCCGGTGGCCGCCAGGAACATCTCGGCCGCCAGGTGGCCGGGCACGCCTTGCCCGCCCGATGCATACGACATGTCGTGCGACCTGGCGTAGGCCACCAGTTCC
>JANYFX010000734.1 GCA_025359585.1 Rhizobacter sp.
CAGGCTGACACCTACGAGCGCAAGATCGAAATTTGCGAACGCGCCTACCGCGTGTTGGTGGATGAAGTGGATTTTCCGCCCGAAGACATCATTTTTGACCCCAACATCTTCGCCATTGCTACCGGCATCGACGAGCACAACAACTACGCCGTCGATTTCATCAACGCCACCCGCTGGATCAAGGAGAACCTGCCGGGCGCGACGGTGAGCGGGGGCGTGAGCAACGTGAGCTTCAGCTTCCGCGGCAACGACCCGGTGCGCGAAGCGATCCACACCGTTTTCCTGTACCACGCCATTCAAGCCGGCATGGACATGGGCATCGTCAACGCCGGCATGGTCGGCGTGTACGACGACCTCGAACCCGAGCTGCGCGAGCGTGTCGAAGACGTGGTGCTGAACCGGCGTGAAGACTCTGGCGAGCGCCTGATCGAGATCGCCGAAAGCGCCAAGGGCATGGCGAAAGACGACACCGCGCGCCTGGCCTGGCGCGCCAAGCCGGTCGATGAGCGGCTCAGCCACGCGCTGGTGCACGGCATCAACGACTTCATCACCGAAGACACCGAAGAGGTCTACCAGCGCATTCTGGCCACAGGCGGGCGCCCGCTGCATGTGATCGAAGGCCCGCTGATGGACGGCATGAACGTCGTCGGTGACCTGTTCGGCCAGGGCAAGATGTTCCTGCCGCAGGTGGTGAAAAGCGCGCGGGTGATGAAACAGGCGGTCGCCCACCTGCTGCCCTACATCGAGGCCGAAAAACTCGCGATGATCGCGGCCGGCGGCGAGGCCAAGGCCAAAGGCAAGATCGTGATCGCCACCGTGAAAGGCGACGTGCACGACATCGGCAAGAACATCGTCACCGTCGTCCTCCAGTGCAACAACTTTGAAGTCGTGAACATGGGCGTGATGGTGGCGTGCCAGGACATTCTGGCGCGCGCCAAGGTCGAAGGCGCCGACATCATCGGCCTGAGTGGTCTGATCACGCCGAGCCTGGAAGAGATGCAGTACGTGGCCGGCGAAATGCAGCGCGACGACTACTTCCGCATCAAGAAGATTCCGCTGTTGATCGGTGGCGCCACAACGAGCCGTGTGCACACGGCAGTGAAAATTTCGCCGCACTACGAAGGCCCGGTGGTCTACGTGCCCGATGCGAGCCGCTCGGTCAGTGTCTGCAGCGAACTGCTCAGCGACGACCGCGCCGCCGCCTACATCACCGAGCTGAACGCCGACTACGTGCGGGTGCGCGAGCTGCACGCCAACAAGAAGGCCACGCCGCTGATCACGCTCAGCGCAGCGCGCGCCAACAAGACGCCGATCGACTGGGCAGCGTTCACCCCGGTCGCGCCGAAGTTCACCGGCCGCCGCGTGTTCCGCAACCAGGACCTGGCCGAGATCGCCGCGTGCATCGACTGGGGCCCGTTCTTCCAGACCTGGGACCTGGCCGGCCCGTACCCCGCGATCCTGACCGACGAGATCGTAGGCGAATCGGCGCGGCGTGTTCTCTCGGACGGCCAGCGCATGCTGCGCCGCCTGATCGAAGGCCGCTGGCTCACCGCCAACGGCGTGGTCGGCCTGTACCCTGCCAACACGGTGAACGACGACGACATCGAGATCTACAGCGATGAGTCGCGCACCGAGGTGCTGATGACATGGCGCGGCCTGCGCATGCAGAGCGTGCGGCCGGTCGTCGACGGTGTGATGCGGCCGAACCGCTGCCTCGCCGACTTCGTCGCCCCCAAGGGCTCGGGTGTGGCCGACCACATCGGCCTGTTCGCGGTGACCGCCGGAATCGGCGCCGAGAAAAAAGACAAGCAGTTCATGGACGACCTGGACGACTACAGCTCGATCATGCTCAAGGCACTGGCCGATCGGCTGGCCGAAGCCTTCGCCGAGCGGCTGCACCAGCGGGTGCGCAAGGAGTTCTGGGGCTACGCCGCCGACGAGACCTTGAGCAACGCCGACCTGATCGCCGAGAAATACTCCGGCATCCGCCCTGCGCCGGGTTACCCGGCCTGCCCCGACCACACCGTGATGACAGCGGTATTCGAAACACTGCAGTGCACCGAGATAGGCATGGGCCTGACCGAGAGCATGGCGATCACGCCGGCCGCGAGCGTCAGCGGCTTCTACCTGGCGCACCCCGAAGCGGCGTACTTCAACGTCGGCAAGATCGGCGAAGACCAGCTGCAGGACCTGGCGCGGCGCGGCGCGCAAGACGAAGCGCGGGTGCGGCGCTCGCTGGCCGCCTTGCTGCTCTGAAGCCGCGGTTGAGGCGGGCCTCTTCCGCATGTTTCGGCAACCCCTGCTTACGCGTGTAAGCGAGAGTTTCCGAGGCTGCCAAAAGCTGTCGGCTGCAGAGTGCGACGAATCGTAAGAGCCGGGCTTTGTGCCAAGGATTGACGCCTTTTCAGCCCAAAGCAACCCAACAATCGCCCCGGCCCGCTGGCACGCGCTCTGCGTGATCGCCACTGCAAAACCTCGACGATTTCAGGGAGTCCACGTGGAAAAGAACAAAGCGCTCGGGTTCTGGCGCGGCTACCCGCGCCTGTCGCACATCGCGCTCGCCAGTGCGCTGGCGGCCGCGCTCGCGGGCTGCGGTGGCGGCAGCTCCGGCGGCAGCGACACGGGCAGCAGCACCCCTGCGGAAACGCCCGCCTCGCGCAGCGAAGCAGCACGCTTTCTGACCCAGGCGACCTTCGGCCCGACCGACGCCGACATCGACCGCGTGATGGCGATCGGCTACGCGGCCTGGATTGACGAGCAGTTCGCGAAGCCGCAGGCCGCGCAGTCGCAGCGCGCCGACTGGGATGCGGCCGATGCGGCCGTCAAGCTGACTAACGCGACCGGCACCATCGGCCAGGATGGCACGATCAACGCGTTCTGGAAGGCCGCGATCACCGGAGACGACGCGCTGCGCCAGCGGGTCGTGTTCGCGCTGTCCGAAATCTTCGTGATCTCGATGCAGGACGGCACCGTCGGTGAGAACCCTCGCGCCGTCTCGGCCTACGTGGACATGCTCGGCGCGAAGGGCTTCGGCAACTACCGCGAGCTGCTGCAATCGGTTGCGCTGCACCCGATGATGGGCACCTACCTGACTTCGATCAAGAACCAGAAGGCCGACCCCCGAACCGGCCGCGTGCCCGACGAGAACTTCGGCCGCGAAGTGATGCAGCTGATGTCGATCGGCCTGCACCAGCTCAATGCCGACGGAAGCCTGCAGTTGACCGGCGGGCAGCCGGTCGACACCTACACGCAGGCCGACATCACCGGCATGGCGCGGGTCTTCACCGGCTGGAGCTGGAACTGCCCCGACTGGCCCGACAACAGCTGTTTTTTCAACGGTTCTTTGAACGGCAACGTGAACCCGGACCGCAGCTTCACCACGATGCTCGGCTATCCGCAGTACCACAGCACCGAAGCGAAGAGTTTTCTCGGCGTCACGATCGCGGCGCAGAGCAAGGGCGATCCGGATGCGAGCCTGAAGACCGCGCTCGACACCTTGCACGCGCACCCGAACGTCGGCCCGTTCATCGGCAGGCAGCTGATCCAGCGACTGGTCACGAGCAACCCGAGCGCCAAGTACGTGGCGGCGGTGAGCGCCGCCTTCAACGACAACGGTTCGGGTGCGCGTGGTGACCTGAAGGCGGTCGTGAAAGCGGTGCTGATGAACCCCGAGGCGCGCTCGGTCAGCAGCACCTCGGGCAAGTTGCGCGAGCCGGTGTTGCGCCTGTCGGCATTCCTGCGCGCCTTTCCGTTCAAGTCGGACACCGGCATTTACCGGGTCGGCAACACCGACAACGGCGGCACCCAACTCGGCCAGACGCCGATGCGCTCGCCTTCGGTCTTCAACTTCTTCCGCCCCGGCTACGTGCCACCGGGCACCGAGGCCGCCAAGGCCAACCTGGAAGTGCCGGAGATGCAGCTCGCGCAGGAAACCACAGCGGCGGGTTACGTGAACTTCATGCGCGACAACGTCAGCAGCGGCGTCGGCAGCTTCAACGGCACGGTGGGCACCGCGGTGTTCAATCGCCGCGACCTGCAGCCCGACTTCAGCGCCGAGCTGGCGCTGGCCGACAAGTCGTCGGACCTGATCGACCGGGTCAACGCGAAGCTGATGTACGGGACGATGCCGGCCGGCCTGAAAACCGAGATCCAGGGTGCGGTCGACAAGATCACGATTCCTGCACTCAACACGGCCGGCACGAACCAGGCCCAGATCGACAGCGCCAAACGCAACCGCGTCAACGCGGCGATCTTCCTCACACTGGTCTCGCCCGAGTACCAGGTCCAGAAATAAAGCAGACGTGACGCAGGGCAACCCATCATGAGCATCGACAACGCTTCACGCCGCCTCTTCATGCGCCAGGCCGGCGCGCTTTCCGCCGCCGGCGCCGCGGCCGCGCCGCTTGCACTGAACATGGCAGCGATCGGTTCGGCCGCTGCGCAATCGGCCAGCGACTACAAGGCACTCGTGTGCATCTTCCTGTTCGGCGGCAACGATTCGCTGAACATGATCCTGCCGACCGACACGGCCTCGTGGGCCAATTACAGCGCCGTGCGCAACCAGGCGCCGGAGTCGATCGCGCTGATGCCGCCCGGCACCGCGCCGGTCACCACCGCGGCCGTCGGCTCGCCGACGCGCCTGGGTGGCGTGCTGCCGATCACGCCCGTCAACGCGCAGGGCCGCACCTATGCGCTGCACCCGCTGATGGGCTCGTTGCAGACGATGTTCAACACCGACAAGCGGCTCGCGATCGTCGCCAACGTCGGGCCGCTGCTGCTGCCGACCAGCAAGGCGCAGTACAGCCTGTCTTCGCACCCGAAGCCGGCGAGCCTGTTCTCGCACAACGACCAGCAGAACACCTGGCAGACCTTCAAGCCCGAAGGCGCAACGGTGGGCTGGGGTGGCCGCCTGGGCGACCTGCTCGCGTCGCAGAACGGGCGCGCCGTGTTCACCTCGATCTCGGCCTCGGGCAACGCGGTCTTCTTGTCGGGCCAGGCGGTGCAGCAGTACCAGGTCAGCACCAACGGTGCGATCCGCATGGGCGCCGATGCGAACGGCAGGATCTACGGTTCGACCGACGTGGCGGCAGCGATGCAGCGCATCGTCGGCGGGACACGCGGCGGGCACGTGTTCGAGACCGACCTCGCGGCTGTCTCGCAGCGTTCGATCGATGCCGAAGTGACCTTGCGCACCGCGCTGAAAGCGCCGAGCGACCCGTTGTTCGGAACCGCACCGGCCGCAGGCGCCACCTACAACGCGAACACCGATCCGAAACTGCAGTACGACAACCCGCTGACCGGCGCCAAGGCCACCAACTCGCTCGCGCAGCAGCTTCAAGTGGTCGCACGCATGATCGACGCGAGCAGCGCGGCCGGCATCGGCGCCAAGCGCCAGGTGTTCTTCGTCAGCATCGGCGGTTTCGATTCGCACGACAACGAAAACCGCAACAACGCCGACCTGATGGCCCGCATCGCGCACGCGATGCGCTACTTCGACACCACGCTCGGCGCGATGGGCGCGCAGAACAAGGTGACCGCATTCACCGCCAGCGACTTCGGCCGCACCTTCACCAGCAACGGCGACGGCACCGACCACGGCTGGGGCGCACACCACTTCGTGATGGGCGGCGCGGTCAACGGCGGCGACATCTACGGCAACTTCCCGGTGCTCGGCGCGAAGAACACGAACAACAACAACTTCGACAGCAGCCCGAACCAGCTCGGCAACGGCAGCCTGATCCCCGAGACTTCGGTCGATCAGCTCGGCGCCACGCTCGC
>JANYFX010000745.1 GCA_025359585.1 Rhizobacter sp.
GAAGTCGAAACCATCTGCCGCTACAACCTGCCGATCTGCGTTGTCGTCTTCAACAACAACGGCGTGTACCGCGGCACCGATGTGAACACGTCCGGTACGGCCGACGTGGCGCCCACCGTGTTCGTGAAGAACGCGCGTTACGACAAGCTGATGGAAGCCTTCGGCGGTGTCGGCGTCCACGCCACCACGACCGACGAGCTGGCCAAGGCGCTGACCGAAGCCGTGGCCTCGGGCCGGCCGACGCTGATCAACGCCGTGATCAATGAAGCCGCCGGCACCGAAAGCGGCCGCATCGGCAACCTGAACCCGCAGAGCGCCGTCAAGAAATAAATCAGCGCAGAATTTCCCCGCCAACTCAAGGAGCACTCATATGAGCACCAAGGCACTAGACGACATCAAGATCATCGACTTCACACACGTGCAGGCCGGCCCGGCCTGCACCCAAATGCTCGCCTGGTTCGGGGCCGACGTGATCAAGGTCGAGCGCCCCGGCTCGGGCGACGTGACGCGCAGCCAGCTGCGCGACATTCCGAATGTTGACGCGCTGTACTTCACCCAGCTCAACAGCAACAAACGCTCGCTCACACTCGACACGAAAACGCGCGAAGGCAAGGAAATTCTCGAGAAGCTGATCAAGGTCTCCGACGTGATGGTCGAGAACTTCGGCCCCGGCGCGCTTGACCGCATGGGCTTCACCTGGGAGCGCATCCTCGAGCTGAACCCGAAGATGATCCTGGCTTCGGTGAAGGGCTTCTCCGACGGCCACCACTACGAAGACCTGAAGGTCTACGAAAACGTGGCGCAGTGCGCCGGCGGCGCGGCGTCGACCACCGGCTTCTGGGACGGCCCGCCGACCGTGAGCGCTGCAGCGCTCGGCGACAGCAACACCGGCATGCACCTGGCCATCGGCATCCTGACCGCGCTGCGCCAGCGCGACAAGACCGGCCGCGGCCAGAAGGTCGCCTGCTCGATGCAAGACGCGGTGCTGAACCTGTGCCGCGTGAAGCTGCGCGACCAGCTGCGCCTGGACCGCCTCGGTTACCTCGAAGAGTATCCCCAGTACCCGCACGGCAAGTTCACCGACGTGGTGCCGCGTGGCGGCAACGCCGGCGGCGGCGGCCAGCCGGGCTGGGTGCTCAAGTGCAAGGGTTGGGAAACCGACCCGAACGCCTACATCTACTTCACGATCCAGGGCCAGGCGTGGGCACCGATCTGCGACGCCATCGGCAAGCCGGAATGGAAGACCGACCCGCTGTACATGACGCCGAAGGCACGCCAGCCGCACATCATGGACATCTTCGGCACGATCGAGGCCTGGCTCGCCGACAAGACCAAGTTCGAAGCGGTCGACATCCTGCGCAAGTTCGACATTCCCTGCTCGCCGGTGATGTCGATGAAGGAACTCTCGGTCGACCCGTCGCTGCGCGCCAGCGGCACGATCGCCGAAGTCCAGCACAAGGAACGTGGCACCTACCTCACGGTCGGCAGCCCGATCAAGTTCTCTGACATGAAGGTCGAGATCACCGGCGCACCGCTGCTGGGCGAGCACACCGACGAAGTGCTGGCCGAGCTCGGCTACAGCATGGACAAGATCGCCACGCTGCACGCCGCCAAAGCGGTCTGAACCGAGGGCCGCCCGTGCAATCGACTGTCGATCTGGGTCAACTCGTCGATGGCGCGGGCGACGCGATCATGGTCTGCGACGCCGCAGGCGCGATCACGCTCTGGAACAAGGCGGCCGAGCGCATCTTCGGCTTCACCGAAGCCGATGCGCTCGGCCAGTCGCTCGACATGATCATTCCCACCCGGCAGCGCGGCCGGCACTGGGAGGGTTACCACAAGACAATGGAAACGGCCGTCACCAAGTACGGCGCCGACGTGCTGCGGGTGCCGGCGCTGCACAAGGACGGCCACACGCTCTCGATTGCCTTCACTGTTTCGATGCTTTTTTCCGAAGATCACAAGGTCACGGGCATTGCCGCTATCGTTCGCGACGAGACCGCCCGCTTCACCGAGGAACGCAAGCTGCGCGCCCGGTTGATGGAAGCGGAGGCCAGGACCCAAGGAGAAAAGTGATGAGCAAGGCACTCGACGGCGTAAGAGTTCTCGATTTCACCCATGTGCAGTCGGGCCCCACCTGCACCCAGTTGCTGGCCTGGTTCGGGGCGGACGTGATCAAGGTGGAGCGCGCCGGCGAAGGCGACGCCACGCGCGGCCAGCTGCGCGACATTCCCGGTGTGGACAGCCTCTATTTCACGATGCTGAACCACAACAAGCGCTCGATCACGCTCGACACCAAGAAGCCCAAGGGCAAGGAAGTGCTCGACACGCTGATCAAGACCTGCGACGTGCTGGTCGAGAACTTCGCCCCCGGCGCGCTCGACCGCATGGGCATCACCTGGGAACACATCCAGAAGCTCAACCCGCGCATGATCGTGGCCTCGGTCAAGGGGTTCGGCCCGGGCAAGTACGAGGACTACAAGGTCTACGAAAACGTGGCCCAGTGCGCCGGCGGCGCAGCCTCCACCACCGGTTTCGACGACGGCCCGCCCGTCGTGACCGGCGCGCAGATCGGCGACAGCGGCACCGGCTTGCACCTGGCACTCGGCATCGTCGCCGCATTGCACCAGCGCCACACCACCGGCCGCGGCCAGAAGGTGCTTGCGCCCATGCAAGACGCAGTGTTGAACCTGTGCCGCGTGAAGCTGCGCGACCAGCAGCGCCTGGAGCGCACCGGCACGCTGCACGAATTCCCGCAGTACCCCGACGGCAAGTTCGGCGAAGCCGTGCCCCGTGCCGGCAACGCCTCGGGCGGTGGCCAGCCCGGCTCGGTGCTGAAGTGCAAGGGCTGGGAAACCGACCCCAACGCCTACATCTACTTCATCACGCAGGCAGCGGTGTGGCCTGCCGTGTGCAAGGTGATCGGCGAAGAAGGCTGGATCGATGACGAAGCCTTCGCCACGCCGTCGGCGCGGCTGCTGCACCTGAAGCCGATCTTCGCGCGCATCGAGAAGTGGACCATGAGCAAGACCAAGTTCGAGGCCATGGAAATCCTGAACAAGTACGACATACCCTGCGGCCCGATCCTTTCGATGAAAGAGATCGCCGAAGACGCCGGGCTGCGCCAGACCGGCACGATCGTCGAGGTCGACCACCCGAAGCGTGGCAAGTACCTGACGGTCGGCAACCCGATCAAGATGTCCGACAGCGCGACCGAAGTGACCCGCTCGCCGCTGCTCGGCGAACACACTGAAGAAGTGCTGGCCCAACTCGGCTACAGCGCCGACGACGTGGCCCAGCTGCGCGCCGAGCGCGTCATCTGACCCTGACCTGAGGCGTGCCTTGTGCACGCATCACCGCGAGCCTTAAACCAGAATGAACAGCCAAGTCATCCCCCTCGCGGTCTTGAAGGTCGAAGTCTCGAAGCATCGCAAACGCCAGGCCCCGAAAGGCCGGCGTGTCGACCCGGGCGCGCTCGAAGACGTGCAGCGCCTGCTCGGCAACGAGTCGCGGCAGCGCGATCTGTTGATCGAACACCTGCACAAGATCCAGGATAGCTTCGGCCATCTGTCGTCGGCCCACCTCGCGGCGCTGGCGCAGGAGATGCGCTTGGCGCAGACTGAGGTCTACGAGGTCGCGAGTTTTTATCATCACTTCGACATCGTGAAAGAAGGTGACACGGCACCGCCCGCTTTGACGGTTAGAGTCTGCGACGGCCTGTCTTGCGAGATGGCCGGCGCTCGTGATCTGCTCGCACGCTTGCCGAAGTTGCTGGGTCAAGACGTGCGCGTGATCGCCGCCCCGTGCATCGGCCGCTGCGAGCAGGCACCGGCGGTGTCGGTAGGGCAGACCGCCGTGCCGAACGCGAGCTGCGAGAAGGTGGCGGCGCAGGTCGCGGCCACGCCGAAGCGCGATCTGCCCGAAGGCCACATCGACTATGCCGCCTACCAGGCGGGTGGTGGTTACGCGCTGCTGAAGGCCTGCGACGCGGGCGAGCGTGATGTCGAATCGATCATCACCACGCTCGAACACTCGGGCCTGCGCGGCCTTGGCGGCGCGGGTTTCCCGACCGGACGCAAGTGGCGCATCGTGCGCGCAGAAGCGGCGCCGCGCCTGATGGCTGTGAACATCGACGAAGGTGAACCCGGTACCTTCAAGGACCGCGTTCTGCTCGAATCCGACCCGCACCGTTTTCTCGAAGGCTTGGCTGTCGCTGCCTGGGCCGTCGGCATCCAGCGCATCTACGTCTACCTGCGCGACGAATACCACGCCTGCCGCGCGCTGCTCGAAACCGAGCTCGAAAAGCTGCGCGCGCACCCGCCGATCGCGGCGATGCCCGAGATCATCCTGCGCCGCGGCGCCGGTGCCTACATCTGCGGCGAAGAGTCGGCAATGATCGAATCGATCGAAGGCAAGCGCGGCATGCCGCGTCTGCGCCCGCCCTACGTGGCCCAGGTCGGCCTGTTCGGCCGGCCGACGCTGGAGCACAACTTCGAGACGCTGTACTGGATGCGCGAACTCGTCGAAAAAGGCGGCGAGTGGTTCGCTTCGCACGGTCGCAACGGCCGCAAGGGCCTGCGTTCGTTTTCGGTCTCGGGCCGCGTGAAACACCCGGGCGTGAAGCTCGCGCCGGCCGGCATCACGATCCAGGAACTGATCGACGAACACTGCGGCGGCATGCAGGCCGGCCACACGTTCTACGCCTACCTGCCGGGCGGTGCCTCGGGCGGCATCCTGCCGGCGACGCTGAACACGATCCCGCTCGACTTCGACACGCTGCAGCCGTATGGATGTTTCATCGGCTCGGCGGCGGTGATCGTGCTGTCGGATGCCGACACTGCCACCGACGCGGCGCGCAACATGATGCGCTTCTTCAAGCACGAGAGCTGCGGCCAGTGCACGCCCTGCCGCAACGGCACGGCCAAGGCCTCGGCATTGATCGAACAGAAAAGCTGGGACGTGGATTTGCTCGCCGACCTGTCGACCGTGATGCGCGACTCGTCGATCTGCGGGCTGGGGCAGGCTGCGCCGAACCCGGTCGACTGCG
>JANYFX010000557.1 GCA_025359585.1 Rhizobacter sp.
GATCGCCAGCGGGCTGTTGCCGATGCGCGCAGGCGCGATGGCCAAGCCGAAACCGTCCTTTCCGGCATCGCCATTGGCCTTGTCGAGCGCAACGACGATGTCCTTGGGCGACTGCAACTGTGTCACCGCGCCCGCCGGCAGTCCGAGGATCTCGTGCGCGGCGAGCGGGCCGCCGCCGATGTCCGACAGGTACGAACTCAGTTCGTCGCCCTTGGTGGTGGCGGCCGCGGGCGCCGCGAGGGCCACGACACATGCGCCCAGTGCGGCTCTTGCAAGGGTTCGGTTCATCATGGCTCCCATGTCAGTTCACGCGCAGGACGAACATGTCGAAGTCCTGGTCGACCGGCTGATCGTCCGGAATGGAGCCGGTCGCGGAAATCGCCTTCTTGCCGCCGATCAAGACGCGCGAGTCATAGGTGCTCCCGAACTCGAAGCTGACGGCCGAGATGGTGACGACCGCACCGTAATCGCCCGGCGGGATGAGCGAGCTGGCGAGCTCTTTTCGGCCATTGCCGGTGGGATAGTGAATCAGCGTGCCGTCCGCCAGTCGCAGCGTGATGGCGACATTGGCCTGCCCTGCGTCGCTCAACTCGAATTCCACGTTCGGGCCCTTCGTCGTGAAGACCCGGTTCTTGTCCATGTTGTGTCGCTTGATGTCCAAGTGCGTTCCCCTCCCGGGGCGGCGATGCCGGATTCGGCTGCGAGAAGCACCCCCCGAAGGCATGCACGATGCGCGCTGCGGGCGGCATCGGAATCCTCAAGCTTGCTGATGGCTGCACCGAGCCGCGGTGCCGAACGCAGCGCATTCGGGGTGCGGCGGGGCTGGCCCCTCAGTCGACGCGCCGGCCTGCCTGGTAAGGCTGGCCGTTCACATCAGCACGATGTCGTACTGCTCCGGCGAGCCCAGCGCTTCGGCCTGCAGCGAGATCGGCTTGCCGATGAAATCCGACAAACCCGCGAGGTGCGGGCTCTCTTCGTCGAGCAGCATCTCGACCACGGCGGCCGATGCGATCACGCGGAATTCCTTCGGGTTGAACTGGCGCGCTTCGCGCAGGATCTCGCGCAGGATGTCGTAACACACGCTGCGCGGCGTCTTGACCTGGCCCCGGCCTTCGCAGGTCGGGCACACCTCGCACAGCATGTGTGCCAGCGACTCGCGCGTGCGCTTGCGGGTCATCTCCACGAGCCCCAATTGCGTGAAGCCGCTGACGGTGATCTTGGTGCGGTCGCGCGCAAGTTGTTTGCGCAACTCGGCGAGCACCGCGTTCTGGTGGTCCTCGCGCGTCATGTCGATGAAGTCGATGATGATGATGCCGCCCAGGTTGCGCAGGCGCAGCTGGCGGGCGATGGCCTGGCCGGCTTCGAGGTTGGTCTTGAAGATCGTGTCGTCGAAGTTGCGCGCGCCGACGAAGCCGCCGGTGTTCACGTCGACGGTCGTCAATGCTTCGGTCTGGTCGATGATCAGGTAACCGCCCGACTTCAGATCGACCCGACGGGTCAGCGCCCGCGCTATCTCGTCGTCGATGTTGAACAGGTCGAAGATCGGCCGCTCGCCGGCGTAGTGCGCGAGCTTGGCGACCGAGGTCGGCGTGAACTCGTGGCCGAATTTGGAGAGCAGCTCGAACTGCATCAGCGAGTCGATGCGGATCGTCTGCGTGGCGTCGTGCGCCAGATCACGCAGCACACGCTGCACCAGGTTCAGGTCCTGGTGCAGCAGCGTGCCTGGCGGCGACTTGAAACTGCGCTCGCGCACCGCGGCCCAGGTCTTGCGCAGGTAGCGGATGTCGTCGGAGAGTTCTTCGTCGGTCGCTTCTTCGGCGTTGGTGCGCAGGATGAAACCGCCCTGCGGCCCGCTGCCTTCGGGCACCTGCGCGAGCACGCCCATGCGGGCGCGCAACTGCTCGCGCAACTCGGGCGAGCCGATCTTCTGCGAGATGCCGATGTGGTCGTCTTGCGGCAGGAACACGAGCAGCCGGCCGGCGATGCTGATCTGCGTCGACAGCCGTGCGCCCTTGGTGCCGATCGGGTCCTTGATGACCTGCACCGTCAGCGTCTGGCCTTCGAACACCAGCCGCTCGATCGGCGTCGGTGGCAGGTTGCTGTTGCCGTGATCGCCGCGCGGCGTGACACCATTGACCTGCACGTCGGCCACGTGCAGGAACGCGGCGCGCTCCAGGCCGATATCGACGAAGGCCGACTGCATGCCGGGCAGCACGCGCGCGACGCGCCCGGCGTAGATGTTGCCGACCAGCCCACGCTCGAGCGCCCGTTCGACGTGCAACTCTTGCACCGCGCCGTTCTCGACCACGGCGACGCGTGTTTCCTGGGGTGCCCAGTTGATGAGGATGTCTTGCATGGGACGCTGGGCCTGTCTTTTGGGGGGCAGGCGTTCGCTGCGGTTC
>JANYFX010000560.1 GCA_025359585.1 Rhizobacter sp.
TCCAGCACCGCGCTCAGCGCCGGGCTCGACCAGCCCTTCGGCCGCTGGCGCCTGACGGGTTCCGCCGCGCTGCGCCTGAACCGCTACAAGAACAACCAGGAACTCGACAACGACGGCCAGGGGCTGCAGCTGCGACTCGAAGGCACGACGATCGGTGAAATCGCGACCAGCCTCGACTTCGCGCGCAACACCAACCTGGTCGACTTCGGCGCGTCCACCGACGCTTCCCTGCGGGTGCCTGCGCACGAGACATCGCAACAGTTCGTGGCCGCCGCGCAGCTCGGCCTGGTGTCGTTGCTCTCGCTCAACGGTTCGATCACGCACCGCTCGCTCGGCTACGACAACGACGCCTACGCGACCCAGGAAAACACGCAGGACAGCTACTCCCTCGGGTTGGTGTGGCGTCCGAGCGGCTTGCTGTCGCTCGGCGCAGGAGTTCGCCAGACGCGTGCCCACTTCCCGCGTGGCGTGCGCACCGGCACCGACACCTACAGCGCCGACAGTTTCGATCGCGACGACGTCGACCTCACCGCCACCTGGGCCGCTTCGGGGGCGAGCAACGTGCAGGCGCGGATCAGCCAAACGCGCCAGCGATATGACGAAGCGAGGCGGCGCGACGTGGATGGCGTGACCGGCTCGCTGGTCTGGACCTGGCGGCCCACCGGCAAGCTCACGTTCAACACCTCGGCGACGCGCGACACCGGCGGAGAAGCCACCTACTACCGCTTCAGTGGCAACGAGACCGGCGCGGTCGGCAACAACAGCCAGCTGTCGACCACGTTGGGGGTGGATGCAGCCTATGAGTGGACCGCGAAGGTTCGTGCCGTCGCGAATGCGCAGTGGACACACCGGCAACTCGACAACAGCTTCGAGATCACAGGCGGCCCGCGCCAGGACAACAACGGCAGCGACCGCCTGCTCGTCTTCGGCCTTGGCCTGCGCTACCAGTTGCAGCGCAGCCTGGGCTCGGGCTGCGATCTGCGCCACGAGCGGCGCAGCGCCGACACCACGCTCTCTTACGCCTACCGGGCCACGTCGGCCTCGTGTTACCTGCAGTTCTCTTTGCAGTGAGGCTCAGGTCGGTTGGTGCTGCAACAACAGCGCCTCGTATCGGTCGAGCACTTGTTCCCACGTGAACGCCTGGCGGTGACGCGCGCGGCTGGCGAGGCGCATCTCGTGCTGGGTCTCGCTGTCCTGCAACAAGCGCCCCAGCAATTCGTCGAAGCCCGCAGCATCGCGGAAGTACTGCGCTGCGGCGCCGGCAACCCAGCGGTTGAAGCGGTTGTCGTGCGCAAGCACCGCGTTGCCCGCGCCGAGTGCTTCCACGAGCGACGGGTTCGTGCCGCCGACCTGGTGGCCGTGCACATAAGCCAGGCTGTGAAATCGCAGAGCACGTACCAACGGTGCGTCGTAGATTGCGCCGAGAAAGCGCACTTCCGGGCCTGCAGCCGCCAGCACCGCCGCATGGTAGGGCACAGCGGGGTCGTAGCGGCCGAGTACCGCGAGCTGCACGCCGCGGCGTGCACGCGAGAAGCCTTGCACCACCTCGAGGACCGAGTTCTCGGGCTCGGGGCGGGCGATCAGCGTCAGGTAACGGCCGGCCTCCAGGCCGAGCGCGGGCAGCGCATCGTGCGGTGCTTCGTCGACCGGCACGGCGCCGTAGGGAATCATCGTGATCTTCTCAGTGCGCGCGCGTGTGGCCAGGTGCTCGGCGATCTGCGGATGGTCGGCGACGAGGTGGTTGCCGAGCCGGCAGCCGGCGCGCTCGTTGAGCGAGAGCCAGGCCTTCGCGAGAGGCCCCCACTTGGCGCGTGACCACTCGATGCCGTCCATGTTGATCACGTTGGGCACGTCTCGCAGGCGCAGCCAGGTGCAGAACAGCGCGGTGTTGTAGCCGAGGGTGAGGCAGAGATCGCGGTGCTGCGCCGCGTCACGAATCGAACGCCAGTCGAACTGCACGGTGCCACGCGCGCCGGGTGCCGCCGCGTGAATGTGCACCCGTTCGACGCCGCGCCACTCGTCGTGCGTCGTCGCACCCCGGCCGTCTTCCTGGCAGTACACGACGACGCGCCACCCGCGCGCCACGAGGTGGAGCGCGAGGTGTTCGGCAAAAGTCTCGAAGCCCCCATGGGCGGCGGGCAGGCCGCGGATGCCGAGGATGCGCACCGTCGGGCGAAGGTCAAGCACAGGCCATCTCGCGCGTCACGTCGGTCGAACTGATGGGCACCCCGGCTTGCCACCCAAGTTGCGCGCCGATGATCGCGTAGGTGCGCACCACCTGGTGGCTCCAGGTCATCTCGCCGATGCGCCGAAGCGCCGCGGC
>JANYFX010000061.1 GCA_025359585.1 Rhizobacter sp.
TGCCTGACATGACCGCAAACTTCGCGCTCCCGTCCGGCCACCGGTTCTTCACCACAAACTGCATTGTCCCCGTGTCGGCCACCACCGAACTACCGCTCGGCACCGCCCCCTGCACCAATCCCTGTCCTACCGTGTACGGGATCGCGCTCCCTCCGACCACGCTGTTCAGGCCGAGTGTGAATGCCGCCGCAAGGCTCGCAGAGGCGAGCGCGTGAGCCCGATCATCACCGGCAGTGCCGCCACTCGCCACCGGCGAAGCAGCCTGCTCCGAACTGCCGCCAGTACCACCACCGCAGCTTGCAATCGAGAGGCAGGCGAGCGCCTGCGCAACCGCCGAAGCGGTCTTCTTCATACGAAATTTCATGGCCCAACGTCCTTCGACTCTGTCTTTTTGTTCATTCGCCGCCGTCATACCGACGTGCGACGCACCGGGCAGTGCGCGGCATTCGGCACGATCGATGAAGCTGATCGGGCCGGTCGCGCTTCACTGCCATTCGACGTTGCCAGACAGGCGTCTGGGCGCTGGCCGCCAAAGGCACAAGATGCGCAGTCACGGTAATGGCGGCAGCGACAGGCCCGGTAACGGGCTCCGGCGCGTGTAACGGTTACCGGAGTTTCAAAGTTGCGGGCGGCAAGACCCGCCAGACTTCAAACAGGGGGGAGACCTGCCAAGCGTAACGACGTGTGGCGCAGCATTGCCGCGCCATGGCAGCGGCACGATGTCACGCGTCGTGGTTACAAAAGCGTACCGCTGGGGCAGGCTCGTTACAGCTGTCTGGAAGCGCTGCGCGCGGACTCGTGGGCTGCACGAAAAGTGCTGACCAGCGTGTCGATGCGGCGATCCCAGGTGTTGTCTTGCGCGTACTTCTGAATTGCCATCCGATCCCAGGGATGAACCAGCGCGCGGTGCGTCGCCAGGGTGAGCGCAGGCTCGTCGTCAAAGGGGACGAGCGTGCCCAATTCGTCGCGGCAAACCACCTCGGCGTTGCCGCCCACCAGGGTGCTGACCACCGGCAAGCCGCAAGCCATTGCTTCGAGGAACACGTTGGCCCAGCCTTCGTAGCGGGTGGCAAGCACGAACACGTCGGCAGCCGACAGCGGCGTCTTCAACGCTTCCGGCGCCAGCGGCCCGAGCAGCCGCACGTGCTCGTGCAGTCGTTTGTCTCGAATCATCTGCTGCAGCCGGTCGGTCCAGTCGCCTTCCGGGCTCGGCCCGCCGACGATCAGCAGCAACAGCTTGGGATGGTCTTTCAGCAGCGCCGGCAGGCAGTCGATGACCCGGTGAAAGCCCTTGCGCTCACCGACGCCCCCGACCGACACCAGCACCTGCGCATCGTCCGGAATGTCGAGCTCGCGCCGAGACTCGGCCCGCGATATCCGATAGAACTTGCCCAGATCGATGCCGTTGCCGATCAGCATCGAATCGTGCTCGCGCGCACCGAGCTCGATACCGACCTGGCGCAGCGCCGCCGACACCGCGATCACTTTGGTCGCGTGCCTGAGCGCCGCCGACATGCGAACCCGAAATGCATCGACGCGCCGCAAGCGCTCTTCCTTGCCACGCAGCGTGATGAAGCAGGGCAGCCCGCTCCATTTCGACAGCAGGTGTCCGGCGTAGCCGTCGGGGTAGGCGAAGTGCACATCGAGCAGATCGGCGCGGCCGGCGCGTCGAAGCCGGCGCAACAAGGCCCAGCTCGCAACGGCCACCGAGAAACCATCGAATTGCCGCAAGATGCCGGGCAACGCGAAGAAACGCGGCCGATGGATGTCGACGCCGTCGACGCGCTCGAACAACGCGCGCGCCGGGCGGTAGTTCGGTTTCCAGCGACGCAACAGGCTTTGGAGCGGGAACCAGGGCTGCGGCGATATGACGGTCACGGGCAATTCCTTGGCGACCCGAAACATCCGCTCCCTGATGAAGATGCCCGCGATCGGTTCCTGCGCGGATGGAAACAGCGTGCTCAACACGACCAGGGCAGGACCTTGAGTTTGCATGGGGCGTGGCGGCAGCAGGAGTTCGGTGCCGGACTTTACCGAAACCGCAACATCGTTCGCCACCCGCTGCAGCCCGCATACAAGGGGGTGCGAACGGCACCGGTCATCGTTAGCCTTGCGCGCTCGCCGTAGCAAAAGTCGCGATCGGGCTGCCCGCGCGGCGAGACAGGAAAGTGTTGTCGCTGCCGGTGCTGTTAGCCTGCGAGGCTGCGCTCGATGTCCATCGCACACGCGCGATCCGATGCAGGCTCAACAGAATTCAATCGAGGGAGAAGCGGTTCATGAAGGTGACAGTGGTGGGTACGGGGTACGTGGGGCTTGTGTCCGCCGCGTGCCTTGCTGAAATGGGCAACGATGTGCTGTGCCTGGACATCGATCCGGAAAAGATCCGCATCCTCGAAAGTGGCGGCATTCCGATTCACGAGCCAGGCCTGGATTCGGTGGTGAAACGCAATGTCGAAGGCGGACGGCTTCGCTTCACGACCGACGTGCCGCGCGCCGTCGCGCACGGGACCATCCAGTTCATTGCCGTCGGCACACCTCCGGACCAGGACGGCTCGGCCGACCTGAAGCATGTGGTGGCGGCCGCTCGCAACATCGGTCGTTTCATGACCGACCACAAGGTCGTGGTCGACAAGAGCACCGTGCCCGTCGGAACCGCCGACATGGTTCGATCGGCGATCGCGGAGGAGCTCGCGCTGCGCGGCGTGAGCGTCGAATACGCGGTCGTGTCGAACCCCGAATTCCTGAAGGAAGGCGCCGCGGTCGAAGACTTCATGCGGCCCGACCGTGTGATCGTCGGCGCCGACGACGAACGCGCGATCCTGTTGATGCGCGCGCTGTATTCGCCGTTCATTCGCAACCACGACCGGCTGATCGTGATGGACGTCAGAAGTGCGGAGTTCACCAAGTACGCGGCGAATTCGATGCTGGCCACGCGCATCAGCTTCATGAACGAACTCGCCCTGCTGGCGGAAAAGGTCGGGGCCGACATCGAGCTGGTGCGCAAGGGCATCGGCAGCGACCCGCGCATCGGCTACCACTTCCTGTACGCGGGCGCCGGTTATGGCGGCTCGTGCTTCCCCAAGGACGTGAAGGCCCTCATCTCCACGGCGCACGGCGTGGGCGTCGACCTCCAGGTTCTTCGGGCCGTGGAAGCAGCCAACGAACGACAGAAAGGTGTGCTGGTCGAAAAGATCGTGGGCCGTTTCGGCGCCAGCCTGAAAGGCCGGCAATTTGCCGTGTGGGGGCTGGCGTTCAAGGCGAACACCGACGACATGCGGGAAGCACCGAGCCTCGTGCTGATCGCAGAATTGATCGGCCGCGGTGCCACCATCAAGGCCTACGACCCGGTGGCGATGCCGGAGGCCAGGCGCCTGCTCCGCGAGTCCACGGGCATCACGTTCGTGGAGAGCCAGGTCCAGGCTCTGGAAGGGTCTGATGCGCTGGTCATCGTGACCGACTGGAAGGAGTTTCGCAGCCCTGATTTCGATGCGATCAAGTCGCTTCTCAAGCAGCCGGTGGTGGTCGATGGGCGCAACCTGTACGAGCCCGATCTGATGAAGTCGCTGGGCATCGAATACGCCGGAATCGGCCGCGGGGCGGGCCTGGCGAAGGCCTGAGCGGCATGAAGGTCCTCGTCACCGGCGCCGCCGGCTTCATCGGAATGCACACCTGCGAACGGCTGCTGGCACGCGGCGAGGAGGTGATTGGCCTGGACAACCTCAACGACTACTACGACCCTCAACTCAAGCGTGACCGGTTGGCCCAACTCGCCGGGCACACAAAGTTCAGATTCCTGCACCTCGACATCGCCGACCAGACGGCGCTGGCCGCCGCGTTCCTGCGCGAGAAGGTCGAACGGGTGATTCACCTGGCCGCGCAGGCGGGGGTTCGATATTCGCTGACCCACCCGCTGGCCTATGCGAGCAGCAACCTCTCGGGCTTCGTCAACGTCCTCGAAGCTTGTCGCCACAACGGCGTGGAACATCTGGTGTACGCCAGCAGTTCCAGCGTCTATGGGGGCAACACCAAGATGCCCTTCGCGGAAACCGACCCGGTGGATCACCCGGTGAGCCTCTATGCGGCGACCAAAAAAGCCAACGAGTTGATGGCCCACACCTACAGCCACCTGTACCGATTGCCGACCACCGGCCTTCGTTTTTTCACCGTGTACGGCCCCTGGGGTCGGCCGGACATGGCTTATTTCAGCTTCACCAAGGCGATCCTCGAAGGCCGGACGATCGATGTGTTCAACCATGGCAACATGTCCCGCGACTTCACCTACATCGACGACATCACCGAAGGTGTCGTTCGTGTACTGGACCGGCCTCCTGAGCCCGAGCCTCTTGCGCAAGACGCGACCGGAACGCGCCTGGACCACGGCGCGCCCTCGAAGCTCTTCAACATCGGCAACAGCACGCCGGTTCCATTGCTGGAATTCATCTCGACGCTTGAGCGCTGCCTTGGATGCAAGGCCGACTTGCGCCTGCTGCCGATGCAACCCGGTGACGTGCCTGCGACGTATGCCGACGTCGACGCCCTCGCCCGCTGGGTCCAGTTTCGCCCGACCACGCCCATCGCGGTGGGCCTTGCGCGCTTCGCCACCTGGTTTCGCGCCTACTACGGGCGATGACATCCTGAGCCTTCGAAGCGTGGTTTGACCCAGCCGGTCAAAAAAAAGCGTGTGCGATCGTGCACGCCTGTGTACCGCCAGGCCCTCCACATGTAACAGCCCCGGCGCTCGGGGGCGTCCCGCGGGACCGAGTGCCGCCGGTGGCCACCTGACTGCAGCCTCTGGGCCAGCGCTGCTTCGCCGGGTTTTCGACCGTAAACGACACGGCTGTTACATGGCTGGCAACCCGTTACGGGAACCCTTCGACGAGCCGTTAGCCTGCTGGAACGCCCACTGGCCGATCGTTTCGCTCGGTGCAGTTTCGTGACCGACCGGTTGTCGCAGCTGGCAGCCGTCGGCGCAGGCAACTTCAAAGCAAATCGTCACAAGGACCGTCGGGAATGAACCTCAAGCCAAACAAGACCGCTCTGCTGGTCGCTCAGGCGATCGCCTGCATCGCCATATCGGGTTGCGGTGGCGGAACCAATGAATCCTCGGCAACGCTGGATGGCGTGGAACTCGACCAGGCCGCGCGGCTGCGCTGGAGGTCCATTGACAGTGTCGCACCCAAGGTCGCGTTCGACGCGCAGGGCCCGGTGGGCGACACAAGCTCGATCGACATGACCGGCATGGCCACGGACAACAAGCGCCTCTATCGCGTGACGTGGGCGAACGACCGTGGTGGTCGGGGGAACGCCGTCTTGAATGGCACCGCGACGCAGGCGAAGTGGTCGGCTGACGGCATTCCGCTGCAGTCCGGTGCCAACACGATCTCGGTGACAGTCGAAGATGCTGCAGGCAACACGGGCACTTCAACGCTGGTGGTAACCGCCGCGGCACCAGCACCAGCACCAGCACCAGCACCTGCACCTGCACCTGCACCTGCACCTGCACCTGCACCTGCACCTGCACCTGCACCAGCACCTGCACCTGCACCTGCACCTGCACCAGCACCTGCACCTGCACCTGCACCTGCACCTG
Organism: Rhizobacter sp.; assembly: GCA_025359585.1. Classification (GTDB taxonomy): domain Bacteria; phylum Pseudomonadota; class Gammaproteobacteria; order Burkholderiales; family Burkholderiaceae_C; genus LMDS01. The sequence goes on from JANYFX010000061.1 coordinate 5,591, forward strand.
CACCTGCTCCTGCACCTGCACCTGCA
>JANYFX010000065.1 GCA_025359585.1 Rhizobacter sp.
GTCAGTAAAGCGTGTCCGGGAAACGTTCTTCTGTCCGACCTGGTCGAAAATCCAAGCTAGATGCTTGTCGGGAGATACATCGAGATCGCCAAAGTATTGAATACTGTCATCGATATCCGACGGCTCAACGCCCATCTCAAGCAAGGCATCGACCTTGTCCTTCGAGTTCGATAGCCGGACAGCGTCAACGCTTCCGTATATTCGCGGCAACTCAGTCAGCACAGACTAGCCGCCAACCATATCCCTGAGCATGCTTTCGGCGACGAGGAGCGAATCGAGATCTCCGGATGCCATCAAGTCGATTGGCGCCTGATCTCGGATCCGCGCCCAGGGCGTCGCGAGCCATAGCCGTTCACCTTCCCTATTGCCTGCGAGCAATGCCGATAGGCGCGTGCGGATCGAAAGCAAGCTTTGGAGTCGGCGCCTCACGTCAGGAAGGCTCGCGTACTTCGCAAGAGACTGAGCAAAGGTCGAATCTTCCTCCTCAGGAAGTCCGCATATCGAGAGCATCTGCTGATCACTCAGCGCCCAAAACTCCTGGAGCCGGAGAACGATGCGTACGTTTGCTTGAGCCGCAGATATGCTTTGGCCTGCCTTACGCGCGGCATCTGTCTCAATCCGAAATGCCGGCTCAGCTTCGTATGAAAGTCTGCGGACAATCAAGCCAGGGACGCTACCGATCGGTCCGGCTATCTGCGTCCCTTGTACGAAAGCATCGTCAAAGTTCGCTTCGTGGTACGCGAAGTTCGCACGTTGTTCTTGCGCCAGCAACTGGGTACCAAGTTGGCTCACTCCGTTGGCTCCAAGCCGCAACTCAAGATCGTCGTTAACAGCAATTCGTTGGCAAGCTTTGCTCGTTCGGCAAAGTCGGAAATCTTCGCCGTGGACATGTCAATGTCAAAGGACACGAGCATCATCCCTGGGTCCGCCCAAAGCGGCGCAATGTCCACCGCAGCAACAATATCTTGGCTCGGGTGCCGCATACGCATTTTGAACCCAACGTCTTGGTGGTGCTCATTCCGGCCCGGGAATGACACTCCTTTGAAGTAGTTGTCACGCTCGACTGGCCCACCGACGACACGGTAGTGAACGGAGCCGCCAAGTGCTTCCGTGAGGTACTTTTGTGTTGGTGAATGGCGCGCAAGTGCGACAAACACACGCCTTTGTACATCCGTAACGACCGCCACGTCCTTGTCGTTAGCGAGCCGCGAGTAGTTGGCTTCAAACCCATCGACCGTAACGTTCAGCTTACCAAAGCCATTAAACATCGAGAGGCCGATGGACCAATCAGAAAGGCGTGCGCCATTTCGAGTTGTGACGTCGTTCGAAGTCACTGAGAAAGGCACAGCCACCTCCTCCACAAGCGCATCTAAGAGCCTTGCACTCTGAGTAGCAAAGTTGACAGCGGGCTTCGGAAACGAAACCCGGTGCCTTACTTCAATGGCGGTTCTTGTGACTTTCATGAGCTTTCTGCTATTTGGCTATCGTAACTCCAAGGGTTCCTGGCGCACATATCCACGGCCCCCCGCCGTGGCGCACGCCACGCAAGCGGCGGGGGGCGGTGGGTATGTTCGCCCGCCACGAGGGTGACTGGGGTTCCCTCCTGATATGCTTACTCTCATGGGGAAGTACAAGGCCAAGACTGAATTTGTGTCCCAAGCGGAGGCCAAGCAGCGCCATGACCTCATGGATCAGCGTATTCGCGACTTTGAAGGAGGCCTCGACGAGCTGGAGTCAGCACTAGGCATGTACATGATCGGTCGCCACTTCGGGTGGAAGGTCTTATACATCGTCCATAGCAAGAAGACCGTTCGCAAGTACGAGGAAATACTTGGCATCGACGTGCGCGAAGCCTTCGACGCGGAAGGTCCAGACGCGGATCGCTCAAACGGCTTTCGCGCGGTGAAGTCGATCAGCAACTTTTGGAAGTTCGTGTCCGGCGAGGAAAAAATCAACCTCGACCGCGAAGCTCGCAAGGCAGCGACTAAGGGATAGCAGAATTCCCTTGACGGAACATGTAGTTCCCTCATACATTGAGGGAACATGTCGTTCCCTACCCACTTCACCAGTCAGCCAGAGGCGCAGTTGCGTCCGGTTGCGCCGCCTGGCGCACCGGACGCCGACT
>JANYFX010000130.1 GCA_025359585.1 Rhizobacter sp.
GACCCCAAGACCACCGGCCTGATCCACCACCCCTACCAGCCGCCGGCCGGCTTCGTCGCGCCGCCGCCGGGCGTGTTCAAGGCCTCGACCGTGATCTTCGCCAACGTGGCGGCGATGCGCGCGCGCAACTGGCGCGAGAAGACCGGCTACACCTACGGGCTGCACGGCACGCCGACGACGTTCACGCTCGAAGAGCGCATCGCCTCGCTCGAAGGTGGCACCCACTGCGTGCTGGTGCCGAGCGGGCTGGCGGCGATCACGCTGGTCGACGCGGCTTTGCTGCAAGCGGGCGACGAGGTGCTGATCCCCGACAACGCCTACAACCCGGGCAAAGAGTTGGCGCGCAACGAGCTGGCCCGCTGGGGCGTGAAGCACCGGCTCTACGATCCTTCGAACCCGCAAGCGCTCGCCGCGATGCTGACGCCGGCGACGAAGCTGGTCTGGATCGAGCCGCCCGGCTCGGTGACGATGGAATTCCCCGATGTGCATGCGCTGGTGCGTGCGGCGCGCTCGGGTGGCGTCATCGTCGCACTCGACAACACCTGGGGCTCGGGCGTCGCATTCAATGCGTTCGATCTGGGCGAGGGCCTCGGCGCTGACGTGTCGGTTCACGCACTGACCAAATACCCGTCGGGCGGCGGCGACATCCTGATGGGCTCGGTGACGACACGCGACCCGGCCCTGCACCTCAAGCTCAACGGCACGCACATGCGCATGGGCTGGGGCGTGTCGGCGAACGACGCGGAAACGGTGTTGCGCTCGCTGCCGTCACTGGCATTGCGCTACGCCGCGCACGACGTGGCCGGGCGCGCGCTCGCGCAGTGGTGGTTGCAGCGACCCGAGGTGACGCAGGTGCTGCACCCTGCATTGCCCGGTTCGCCTGGACACGAACACTGGGCGCGCTTGTGCACGCAGGCGGCGGGCTTGTTCTCGGTGGTCTTCGACGCACGCTACAGCTCGGCGCAGGTCGATGCTTTTGTCGATTCGCTCAAGCTCTTCAAGATCGGCTTCTCGTGGGCCGGCCCGGTGAGCCTGGTCGTGCCCTACGACCTCGGCCTGCTGCGTCCCGGTGCGGCCACACATGGCACGCTGGTGCGCTTTTCGCTCGGGCTCGAAGCGGTGGGCGACCTGATCGCAGATTCGGAACAGGCGCTGGCTGCATTGACGCGCTGAGCGTCAAACGCCCTCAGGCGCGTTCGCGCAAGCGCATCTGCAAGCCTACCGGCGTCATCGTGAACGACATCAGTTCGGCGGCTTCAGCCCCGGTGGGCGCGGCCACCGATTCGATGTCGAAGTGCGCGAGCAGCATCGCCGCCGCCATCTTGATTTCGAGCAGCGCGAGGTAACGCCCCGGGCAAACCCGCGGGCCAGCGCCGAAGGGGATCGACACGCGCTTGGCCGAGTTCGCCGCTTCGCCCGCGGTGCCGGCGGTGAGCCAGCGCTGCGGTTCGAAGGCTTCAGCGTTCGGAAAATAGCGCTCGTCCATCGTGTCGCCGCGCATCACGCACCAGACCATCGTGCCGGCCGGGATGCGGATGTCGGCGATGGTCGTGTCCCGCAGCGCTTCGGTCACCTGGAACGGCGCGACCGGCTTCAGGCGCATGGTTTCGTGGGCGCAGGCTTCGAGGAAGTCGAGCGAGGCCATCTGCTCGGTCGTGAACGCGACCACGTCGGGCGCAAGGCTGCGCACCTCGGTTTGTGCGCGTTTCAACGCTTCCGGGTTGCGCTGAAGCAGGTAGATCATCCACGCGAGCGTGTTCGCGGTCGTGTCTTCGCCGGCCAGCAGCATCGTCATCACGTTGCCGGCGACTTCGGCATCGCTGACGACCGCGGCCTCGCCCGCACCGGCCGAGACGATCATCGCCTCGAGCAGGTTCGGCGGGTGTTCGCGCCGCGCCGGGTCGGCCTGCAGCCGCGCGCGCGCTTCCTTGATGAAGATGTCGATCTGCACGTTCACCGCTTCGATGCTCCGCGCCAGCTCGCGGTCGGCCGCGCTGCGCACGTAGCGCCAGATCGGGAAGAAGGAAAACAGGCGCTTGAAGAAGGCCGGGAAGATCTTGTCGAGGTGGCGCTGGATCACATCGGCGTCCGACTCCAGCGTGTTGATGTCGGTGCCGAAGGCCAGGCCCGCGATCGCGTCGACGGTGAAGCGCATCAGGTCGGCCTGCAGGTCGATCGTGCTGCCGCTGCGCGCCGCCGTTTGCCAGCGCCCGCGCAGCCGCTGCGTGACCTTCAGCAAGGACGGGAAGTAGGCCTTGACGTGGGTTGGATCGAAGCCCGCCATCACCATGCGGCGCTGGCGTTTCCAGGCGTCGCCGTTGGCACCGAAGACGCCGGGTTTTAGGCCCATCTCGGTGCCGATGGCTTCGAGCAGGCGGGTACGCCGAAAGCCCTCGGGCCGGTCGCGCAGCACGGCGTGCAAGGCTTCGTGGTCGGCCACGGCCAGCAGTTGCCGCCCGCCGAGGCTGAAGCGGAAGTACGGCCCGTGTTCCCGGCTCCAGCGCTCCACGTCCTGGTGAATCGCGCTGCGCTTGACCTGCAGCAGGTTGCCCAGCACCGGCAGGCCGCGCGGGCCAGGCAGGTCGGCGATTTCGCGCAGCGGCCTCGCAGGTGCCAGAGTCGGCGAGTCGGCTTGCATGCGCGTTCCTTCGTTCAATCTTTGCTCGGCTTGGAAGAGACCTTGTGCCGCATCAGCCGGCCTTTCTCACGCTCCCAGTCGCGCTTTTTCTCGGTGTTGCGCTTGTCGTGCTCGGCCTTGCCCTTGGCCAAGGCGATCTCGGCTTTCACCAGCCCGCCTTTGTAGTGCAGGTTCATCGGCACCAGCGTGAAACCCTTCTGTTCGACCTTGCCGATCAGCCGCTTGATCTCTTCCTTGTGCATCAGCAGTTTCTTGGTGCGGTCGGCTTCGGGGCTGATGTGGGTCGAGGCGCTGCGCAGCGCATTGATGCGGCAGCCGATCAGGTAGAGCTCGCCGTCTCGGATCACCACGTAGCCGTCGGTCAGCTGCACCTGGCCGGCGCGCACGGCCTTGATCTCCCAGCCTTGCAGCACCATGCCCGCCTCGTGGCGTTCTTCGATGTGATAGTCAAAATTGGCGCGGCGGTTTTCGGCGATGGACATATGAACTTAGATGGGGCGGTAGGCGCCTCTACAATTTCTGCATTGTATGAAGCACGTCAAGAAGTCGGTATTGCTCTGGTACTCGCCGCACGAGATGTACACGCTGGTGACGGCGATCGAAGACTATCCGCGCTTCCTGCCTTGGTGCGAGCGGGCCGAAGTGCTGGAGCGTTTCGATGCCGGCGTGACGGCGCGGCTCCACCTCGCTTACCTCGGCGTGCGCCAGTCATTCACGACGCGCAATGTGCAAGTGGACGGGGCCAGCGTCGAGCTGCAATTGGTCGACGGGCCGTTCTCCGACCTGGCCGGCACCTGGCGCTTCGTGCCCCTGCCGGCGGCCGATGGGGCGCAAGCCAAAGCCTGCAAGGTCGAGTTCGAGCTGCGCTACACCTTTGCCAATGCGGCGCTCGAAGCGGTGGTGAGCCCGGTGTTCGACCGCATCGCCAACACCTTCGTCGAGTCGTTCGTCAAACGGGCCGAGCAAGTGCATGGGCCGCGCTGACGTGTTGTCGGTGACCGTCGTCTACAGCCCGCACACGGGTGAAGTCGACGAAGTTCTGCTGTCGCTTCAGGAAGGCGCCACGGTGGCCGATGCGTTGCGCGAAAGTGGCATCGCCGGGCGCCATGAAATCGGCCAGCTCGCCGTCGGCGTATGGGGTGTTTTGGCAACGCCGAGTGACCGCCTGCGGGATCGGGACCGCGTTGAACTCTACCGGCCGTTGCGGGTGGACCCTAAAGAAGCGCGCCGGCTGCGCCAGCAGAAACAGCGCGGCCGGCTCAAACGTTGAGCCGCAGGCTCACTTGCCGCAGTTCTGCGCGATCATGTCGCGGGCGCGTTTGCTCTCGGAAGCGCGCGCGGTGTCGTCCATCACGATGCGCTCGCCCTTTTCGTTCATCTGCGCCAGCCGCACACCGCTGTCGAGCGTGCGCAACTGGGCCTGGGCCCGTGTGCAGTTGTCGGCCTTGGCGGCAGCGACACGGGTCTCTTCGGCCTTCTCGTCGGCCTTCTTCCTGGCGTTGGCTTCTTCCTCGGTTTTCTTGCGCTTGGCTTCCAGCTCGGAGTCGACCGTCTTCGGCGCCAGCCCCTGCGCGCCGGAAGCTGCAGACGCGGCCGAAGCGGCGGCCACCGGCGTGATGCCCTTGCGCGATGCAGAACTGGGGCGCTGCAGAATGTCGGCCTCGGCCACGCCGGGAGGGGGCGGCAGGTCGCTGTATTGCACGCCGTTCTTGCCGCGCCACTTCCATTGGGCCGATGCTGGCAACGCCAGCGTCGTTCCCAGCAGGGCGGCAAGCACAACAACAGTCCATCGAGACATGGCGTTCAACCGGGAAATTCGATGGCGCAAAGTGTAGCGGGGCGCCCGTGCCGTGGCCGAAGATGCGTTGGCGCGTGGCAGGCAAAGCGTGGTTTAGTTGCGGCATCCGTATAATTCGCTTTTGCGTCAGGAGCTTTTCTCATGCGCCTTCTTGGCAAAGCGCTCACCTTCGACGATGTGTTGTTGGTGCCAGCGTTCTCCCAGGTGTTGCCCCGCGACACCGA
>JANYFX010000153.1 GCA_025359585.1 Rhizobacter sp.
CCAGCTGCTGCTGGAGATCAACCGCGCCGGCATGCCGGCCGGCAGCGAGTTCCTCGACGTGATCTCGCCGCAGTACATCGGCGACCTGATCTCGTGGGGCGCGATCGGCGCGCGCACGACCGAGAGCCAGGTGCACCGCGAGCTGGCTTCGGGGCTGAGCGCACCGATCGGCTTCAAGAACGGCACCGACGGCAACATCAGAATCGCCATCGACGCGATCCAAGCCGCGTCACGCCCGCACCACTTTTTGTCGATCCACAAGAACGGCCAGGTCGCGATCGTCGAGACGCGTGGCAACACCGACTGCCACGTGATCCTTCGCGGCGGCAAGACGCCGAACTACGACGCGGCGCACGTCGCGGCGGCCTGCAAGGAGATCGAGGCGGCCAAGCTCGACTGCACGCTGATGGTCGACTGCAGCCATGCCAACAGCAGCAAGCAGCACGAGAGGCAGGTCGAGGTCGCACGCGACGTGGCGGCGCAGTTGAAGGCAGGCAGCCGCTGCATCTTCGGCGTGATGGTCGAGAGCCACCTGCAGGCCGGCGCACAGAAGTTCAGCGCCGGCAAGGACGACCCGTCCAAGCTCGAATACGGCAAGAGCATCACCGACGCCTGCATCGGCTGGGAGCACTCGCTGGAGGTGCTGAGCGTGCTGAGCGAGGCGGTGCTGGCACGTCGCAAGAGCAAGTAAGCCGTTGCACAGGGATGTAAGCCAGGTAAGGCCGGGAAATTGTGCTGGCCCCGGGGTCGTGCGGCCTGTTCAATCGCGGTTTGATCCATTGCTCAGGAGAGCGCCTCATGACCCAGCGTTTCCGGTTCCTGCCGGTGGCCACCATCGCAGGTTTGCTGGTGATCTCCGCCGCGACGACATTCGCGCAGAGTCAGGCACCGACGGCCGACGCTGGCGCGAGAGAAAGACTGGCGCTCGAGGCGGCGTTCAACCGCGCGGACGCCAACGGCGACGGCAAGCTGTCGCGCGAGGAGGCCGGGCATCTGCCGGCGATCGCGCTCAGGTTCGACGACCTGGACACCAACAAGGACGGCTTCCTCAGCATGGAAGAGTTCAACGCCATCCTGAGCACGCCCGCGGGTTAGTTCCCCGCGTCGGGCTCAGTCGGCGTCGCGCGCCAGGCGTTCGCTTTTCCAGTACACGTCGTCACCCCCCAGCCCGTCGAGGTTGGCGCGGTTGAGCACGCGGGCCAGCACGAACAGCAGGTCGCTCAAGCGGTTCAGGTAGTGGCGCGGTTCTGCGCGTACCTTGTCGACGGCCGTGAGCGCGACCACGGCCCGCTCGGCACGCCGCGCGATCGTGCGGCCGACGTGGGCGATGGCCGCGCTGCGGGTGCCGGCCGGCAGAATGAATTCCTTCAGGCGCGGCAAGGCGGCGTTGTAGTGCGCCAGTGCTTCGTCGAGGCGGATCACCGCTTCGGCCTTGAGCAGCTCGTAGCCGGGGATCGACAGCTCGCCGCCGAGGTTGAAGAGCTCGTGCTGGATCACGACGAGCAGCTCGCGCACGTCGTCGGGCAAGGGTTCGGCCAGCAGCACGCCGAGCGTGGAGTTCAGCTCGTCCACGTCGCCCATCGCCTGCACCCGCAGGTGGTCTTTGGGCACGCGGGTGCCGTCACCCAGGCCGGTCGTGCCGTCGTCGCCGGTGCGGGTCGCGATTTGAGTGAGTCTGTTTGCCATGGCGTCGATGCTAGCCCACCGAATCAAGCATTGGCACAATGCGCCTCAGGCCACCGCCGCGTGGCCACGGAGACAAGCCGATGAACGCACCCCTGCCCGCCCACCTGCTGCCGCACCTCGACCCGCGCCCGGTGCCCGCCGCGATGCTTGACGCGCTGCAAACACGCTTCGGCGCGCGCTGTTCCACCGCGATGGTGGTGCGTGAGCAGCACGGCCGCGACGAGTCGCCGTTCGACGCGCCGCCGCCCGAAGCGGTGGTGTATTGCGAGAGCACCGAAGACGTGGCCGCGGTCGTGAAGCTCGCTTCGCAATACGCCGTGCCTGTGATTCCGTTCGGCGTGGGCTCGTCGCTCGAAGGCCATCTGCTCGCGGTACAGGGCGGTGTGAGCATCGACCTGTCGCGCATGAACGCGCTGGTCGCGATCCAGCCCGAAGACCTGACAGTGACGGTGCAGGCCGGCGTGACACGCATGCAGCTCAACAACGAGATCCGCCACACCGGCCTGTTCTTTCCGATCGACCCGGGCGCCGACGCGAGCCTGGGCGGCATGAGCGCCACCCGCGCCAGCGGCACGAACGCGGTGCGCTACGGCACGATGCGCGAGAACGTGCTTGGGCTGACGGTGGTGACCGCGAGCGGCGAGATCATCCACACGGGTACCCGCGCACGCAAGTCGTCGGCCGGTTACGACCTGACTCGCCTGATGGTCGGCAGCGAAGGCACGCTTGGCGTGATGACCGAGATCACGCTGCGCCTGTACCCGCTGCCCGAGGCGATCTCGGCGGCGACCTGCACCTTCCCGAGCATCGATGCGGCGGTGCGCACCACGATCCAGATCATCCAGATGGGCATTCCGATCGCGCGCTGCGAGTTGCTCGACGCGCACGCGGTGCGCGCCGTGAACCGGCACGACAAGCTCACGCTCACCGAAGCGCCGATGCTGCTGATGGAGTTCCACGGCAGCGATGCGAGCGTGAAGGAGCAGGCCGCGAGCGTGCAGGAGATCGCGAGCGAATTCGGCGGCTCCGGCTTCGAATGGGCGACCACGCCGGAGGAACGCACCAAGCTCTGGACCGCGCGCCACCATGCCTACTTC
>JANYFX010000172.1 GCA_025359585.1 Rhizobacter sp.
CGGCACGCGCTTCGGCGGCAAGGTGTTCGTCAGCGCGGTCGAGCACACGCTGGCGGATGGCCAGTGGTCGACCCTGGTCGAGTTCGGCCTGCCGCCGGCGGCGAAGGCAGGGCTCGGCGGCCCGGCCCCGGCCTGCGCTGAAGGCCTGCAGGTGGGCGTGGTGACGCAGCTCGGCGGCGACCCCGCGGGCGAGCAGCGCATCCGCGTCAGGCTGCCGCTGCTGCTGGGCCCGAACGACACGGTCTGGGCGCGTTTGCTGCAGGTTCAGGCGTCGGACGGCTTCGGTGCGTTCATCCTGCCCGAGGTCGGCGACGAGGTCGTCGTGGCGTATTTCGACAACGACCCTTCGAGCCCGGTCGTGCTGGGCAGCCTGTACAGCAGCCGGCGCAAACCGCCGCATGCGCTGGAAGGGCCGAACGACATCAAGGCCTGGGTCACACGCTGCGGGCACAGGCTCGAGTTCGACGACAAGGACAAACGCGTCACGCTGAGCACGCCTGCGAACAACAAGGTCGTGCTCAGTGACAAGGACGGGTCCATCGTGCTGCAAGATCAGGGCGGCAACAAAGTCGAGCTGCACCGCTCCGGAGTCACGATCGACACCCCGGGCGACTTGCGGCTCACGGCGAAGGGCGCGATCACCCTCGACGCCGTCGGCGCGGTGAACATCGGCTCCCGCGCCGATCTGACACTCGCCGGCCTGAACGTGGCGTGCGAAGCGAAGGTCGGTTTCAGCGCCAAGGGCACCGCCTCGGCCGAGCTCTCGGCCTCGGGCCAGACCACCGTCAAGGGTGCGATGGTGATGATCAACTGAACGTCTGCGGATTCACGATGCGACCTGCCGCGCGCCTGACCGACATGCACGTCTGCCCGATGGTCACCCCGGGCCTGCCGGCCGTGCCGCACGTCGGCGGGCCGGTGGTGGGGCCGGGCGTGCCCACGGTGCTGATCGGCGCGCTGCCGGCGGCGGTGCTGGGCGACAACGCCGTGTGTGTCGGCCCGCCGGACGCGATCGTCGCCGGCTCGGCCACGGTGCTGATCGGTGGCCGGCCGGCGGCGCGCCTCGGCGACGCCACCGCGCACGGCGGCAGCATCGTGCTCGGCTGCCCGACCGTGATGATCGGCGGGTAGCGCCGCTCAGGAAAGCAGCTGCTTCCTCGCCCGGTGAATGCGCACGAACAAATTCTCTTCGCTGATGCCGAGTTCGCGGCACACGTCTTCGGTCGACTGCTCTTCGAGCACGCGCAGCCGCATCGCGTCGCGCAGGCCGGGCGGCAGCGCTTCGATGCGCTGCAGCGCGAGCATCAGCAGCTGGTGCTGTTCGGCGATCTCGTCGGGACGCGGCTGCGGGCATTCGACTGCGAGCGCGCCGCTTTCTTCGCCGTCTTCTTCGAACGACTCGAAACCGACGCTGCGGCGCACCATGTCGACGATCTTGTTCTTCAGCACCGCCGTCAGCCACGAGCGCAATGCGGCGCGGCCGGCGAAGACCGCGCGGCCCGAGAGCACGGCCTCGAACACGTCGTGCACCACGTCTTCGGCCATCAGCGGGTCACGCAGCTTGCGCTGGGCAAAGCGCACCAGGTAGCTGCGGTGTGTGACCATCTCGGCCCAGCTCACGGTCGGCGCGAAGCCGGTTTGAAAGGCGGGGCTGAGTGACGTGGCGGTGCTGGTGTTCATGCTGCTTCCCGGGGTGTGTGTCGGTGAGTGAACTTTGCTCGGCGCACCTCGCGCCCACCTCACCGAAGCTCACAGGAAGATCACATTTGTGTAAGGAGGGCGTGCAGCGCACGACAATCGGGCATGCCACCGAACACCGCTGCCCACATCCTGGTTGCCGAAGACCAGACCGACATCCGCGAGCTGCTGGTGATGAACCTGCGCAGCGCGGGTTACGAGGTCTCGGCCGTGGGCGACGGGCGTGAAGCGCTGGCGCGCTTCAACGAGCGACCGAGCGACCTGCTGATCCTCGACCTGATGATGCCGCGCATGGACGGGCTCGAAGTCTGCAAGGCGCTGCGTGCCCAGGGCAGCGCCACGCCGATCCTGATGCTCACGGCCAAGACCACCGAACTCGACCGTGTGCTCGGGCTGGAGCTGGGCGCCGACGACTACCTGACCAAACCCTTTTCGCTCGCCGAGCTGCTGGCGCGCGTGAAGGCGCTGCTGCGCCGGGCCGATCTGCTGGCGGCGGCGCAGGCCAATGCGCAGGCGCTCGGGCAGAAGGGCGCCGGCGTGATCCGCAACGGCGAGCTCGAAATCTTGCCGGCCAAGCGCCAGGTGCGTTACCGCGGCGAAGCGCTCGACTTCACCGCGCTCGAGTTCGACCTGCTCCTGCACTTCGCCTCGCACCCCGGCCACGTGTTCTCGCGCGCGCAGTTGCTCAATGCGGTG
>JANYFX010000186.1 GCA_025359585.1 Rhizobacter sp.
TTCGCGCCGAAGCGTGCGCACCAGCGCGCCATCGCCAGACCCGATTCGCCGAGGCCGAGCACGAGAACGGTGGTGTCCTTGAGGTAGTCCATCAACGCAGCTTCAGACTCGCGAGACCGACCAGGCACAGCAACATCGTGATGATCCAGAAGCGCACCACGACCTGCGTTTCTTTCCAGCCCGACTTCTCGAAGTGGTGGTGCAGCGGCGCCATCTTGAAAATGCGCCGGCCAGTGCCGTAGCGCTTCTTCGTGTACTTGAACCACGCCACCTGCAGCATCACCGACAGCGCTTCGACGACGAACACGCCGCCCATGATGCCGAGCACGATTTCCTGGCGCGTGATCACGGCGATGGTGCCGAGCGCGCCGCCGAGCGAGAGGGCGCCCACGTCGCCCATGAAGACCTGCGCCGGGTGCGTGTTGAACCACAGGAAGGCCAGGCCCGCGCCGGCCATCGCCGCGCAGAAGATCAGCAACTCGCCAGTGCCCGGGATGTAGGGGAACAGCAGGTACTTGCTGTAGACCGAACTGCCGGTGACGTAGGCGAAGACACCCAGCGCCGAGCCGACCATCACGACCGGCATGATCGCCAGGCCGTCGAGGCCGTCGGTCAGGTTCACCGCGTTGCTGGCGCCGACGATCACGAAGTAGGTCAGCGCGATGAAGCCGAACACACCGAGCGGGTAGCTGATGGTCTTGAAGAAGGGCACGATCAGGTCGGCCTTGGGCGGCAGGTCGTTCGAGAAGCCGCTCTGCACCCAACGCAGAAAGAGTTCGAGCACACGCAGGTTCGAAGTCTCGCTGACGCTGAACGCGAGGTAGAGCGCGGCCACCAGGCCGATCACCGACTGCCAGAAATACTTCTCGCCCGAGGCCATGCCTTCGGGGTTCTTCTGCACCACCTTGCGCCAGTCGTCGACCCAGCCGATCGCGCCGAAGCCGAGCGTGACCACGAGCACGATCCAGACGAAGCGGTTGCTCCAGTCGAACCACAACAAGGTCGACACGCCGATGCCGATCAGGATCAGCACGCCGCCCATCGTCGGCGTGCCGCTCTTGACCATGTGCGACTCGACACCGTAGTCGCGGATCGGCTGGCCGATCTTCAGCTCGGTCAGGCGCCGGATCACCCACGGCCCGAAGGCCAGGCCGATCAGGAGCGCGGTGAGCGCCGCCATCACGGCGCGGAAGGTGATGTACTGAAACACGCGAAAGAAGCCGAATTCCGGCGACAGCGTTTGCAGCCACTGGGCCAGGCTAAGCAGCATGCGGCGCTCCCGCAGAGTTCATCAATGCCGACACGACTTGCTCCATGCGCATGAAGCGCGAACCCTTGACGACGACCGAACGGCACTCGGGTGCCTGCGCGAGCGCCGCGATCAACGAGGGCACCGCATCGAAATGGCGCGCGCCTGCGAAGGCCTGCGCGCTGTGCGCGCTCATGCTGCCCGCGACCCACAGCGCATCGATGCCGCGCGCTTTCGCGTACGCGCCGACTTCCGTGTGAAACGCCGGCCCCTGGTCGCCGACTTCGCCCATGTCGCCCAGCACCAGCCAGCGCGGGCCGGGCAGGGCGGCGAGCACGTCGATCGCGGCGCGCACCGAGTCGGGGTTGGCGTTGAAGGTGTCGTCGATCAGCGTGACGCTCTGGCCTTTGCCGATGAAGGACTTGACCTGCGAACGGCCCTTGACCGGCTCGAAGGCTTCGAGCCCGCGGCCGATCGCATCCAGCGGACAGCCGGCGGCCAGCGCGCACGCGGCCGCAGCGAGCGCGTTCTTGACGTTGTGCCAGCCGGCCACGTGCAACTGCAGCGCGAGCGCACCGGCCGGGGTTTGCATCATCAAGGCCCAGTGCGGCGCGGGCGCGTCGCCGTTCCATTCGGCGTGGCAGGTCACATCGGCCGGGCCTTGCAAGGCGAAGGTCAGCGTCGGTCGTGTGCCGGCAAGCGTGTGCCAGAGCGCTGCGTGGGTCTCGTCGGCCGGGAACACCGCCACGCCGGTCGCACCGAGCGCCGAGATCACCGTGCCGTTTTCGCGCGCCACCGCTTCGACGCTCGCCATGAATTCCTGGTGTTCGCGCTGCGCGTTGTTGACGAGCGCCACTGTCGGCGCGGTGATCGCGGCGAGTTCGGCAATTTCTCCCGGGTGGTTCATGCCGAGTTCGACGACACCGGCGCGGTGCCAGGTCTTCTGATCCTGGCGCAGCCCGAGCAGCGTGAGCGGCACACCGATGTGGTTGTTGAAGTTGCCGGCGGTCGCGAAGGCCGCGTCGCCGAGCCAGGCGCGCAGGATGGCCGCGAGCATCTGCGTGACCGTGGTCTTGCCGTTGCTGCCGGTCACCGCGATCAGCGGCAACTGAATGCGTTGGCGCCAGGCGCTCGCGAGTGCTGTCAACGCAGTCTGCGTGTCGGCGACCTGCAGGCCGGGCATGCCGGCTTCGCCGAGCCCACGCTCGGCGATCGCCGCGACCGCGCCACTGGCCTTCGCCTGCACGAGAAAATCATGCGCATCGAAGCGCTCGCCCTTGAGTGCGACAAACAGGTCGCCGGCGCGCAGGCTGCGCGTGTCGCTGTGCACGCGCAGCAGCTCGACCGAGCCGTCGCCGACGAGCGTGGACGCGGGCAGCAGCGCGTGCGCCTGCGCGAGCGTCATCATGCTTTGGCTCCCCGAAGCGCCAGCCCGGTCTCGGCCTCGACGACATCGGAGAACGGCAGCTTCACGCCGCGAATCTCCTGGTAGTCCTCGTGGCCCTTGCCTGCGATGAGGATCACGTCGCGCGCATCGGCTTCGCGCAGCGCATAGCGGATCGCGGCGCGGCGCTCTTCGACCACGGTCACGCGCTCCTGGTTGCCGGCCAGGCCGGCGACGATCTGCAGCGTGATGAAGGCCGGCGCTTCGTTGCGCGGGTTGTCGCTCGTGATGACAACGCGGCCAGCCAGGCGCTGTGCGAGCGCACCCATCAGCGGGCGCTTGCCGGCGTCGCGGTTGCCACCGCAGCCGAACACACACCAGAGTTTTCCGCCGCGTTGTGTGGCGAAGGGCTGCAAGGCGAGCAGCGCTTTTTCGAGCGCGTCGGGTGTGTGGGCGTAGTCGACCACGACTTCGGGTCCGGCCGCCGTGTCGGCCACCACCCGCTGCATGCGGCCGGGCACCGGCGTGAGCGTGGCGCAGACGCGTGCGGCATCCGCCAGCGTCACACCCGAGGCGCGCAAACCGCCGATCACGGCCAGCACGTTCGAGACGTTGTAGTCGCCGATCAGGCGCGTGGCGACAGCCGCCTGGGCCACACCTTCGTGCAGCACGAAGCTCAAGCCGCCTTCCACGTACTTCACGTCGGTGGCGCGCAGCCGCGCGGCGTGCGAGACCGAGTACGTCCACACGTCGAGCGTGGATGGATCGAGTGTTGGCGCCAGCGACGCGCCCTGCACATCGTCGATGTTCAACACCGCAGCCTTCAGCCCGGGCCACGCGAACAACGCAGCTTTGGCTTGCCAGTAGGCCTGCATCGAGCCGTGGTAGTCGAGGTGGTCGAGCGTGAAGTTGGTGAACAGCGCCACGTCGATGTGCGTGCCGGCCAGGCGATGCTCGGTCACGCCGATCGACGAGGCTTCGATCGCGCAGGCCTCGAAGCCGGCGTCGACGAAACGCTTGAAACCGGCCTGCAGCGTCACCGGGTCGGGCGTCGTCAAGCCCGTGAATTCGATCTGTGCAGCCTTGCCCGGCGACGGCGGTTCGCCGACACCCAGCGTGCCGACCACGCCGCAGCGCCGGCCGAGTGCGGACATCGCCTGGGCCACCCACCAGGCGGTCGAGGTCTTGCCGTTGGTGCCCGTCACCGCGATCACACGCAGACGTTCGCTGGGTGTGCCCATGAAGCCGCTCGCGAGCGCCCCGGTGCTCGCTTTCAGGCCGGTCATCGCAGCCACTTCGGCGCGCTCTTCCAGCGCGAAGGCTTCGGCACCATCCGCTTCGACGAGGCATGCGCTCGCACCCGACGCCAGCGCGTTCGATACGAACTGCCGCCCGTCGACCGCATACCCCGGCCACGCGATGAACGCATGCCCCGGCAACACGCGCCGGCTGTCGGTCGTGAGCGCACGCACGCCGCGCTGCGCGAACCAGCCGAGCGCAGCGTCAATGGAGGCGAGCTGGCGCAAGGCCATCAGAAGCTCTCCTCTTCCGCAGGAACTTCGTGCGTGATGATCTGTGTTTTCACTTCCATGTCGGGCTGCACGCCGAGCGTGCGCAGTGTCTGCTGCACGACCTGGCTGAAGACCGGCGCGGCCACGTCGCCGCCGAACCACTTGCCGGCGTTCGGTTCGTCGACCATCACGGCGACGATGATTCGCGGGTTGACGATCGGCGCCAGGCCGACGAACCACGAGCGGTATTTCTTGGTCGCGTAGCTCTTGCCTTCCTGCTTGTAGGCCGTGCCCGACTTGCCACCCACCGTGTAGCCCATCGTCTGCGCCTTCGGGCCGGTGCCGCCGGGGCCGGCGGCCATCTGCAGCATCTCGCGCACCGCCTGCGCGGTCTTGGCGGAGAAGACCCGCTGGCCGACGACCGGGGCTTCGGGTGCATCGGCGGCGCGGCCCAGCGTGACCGGAATCACCTCGCCGTCGTGCGCGAACGCGGTGTAGGCGTGCGCGATCTGCAGCAGCGACGCCGACAGGCCGTAGCCGTAGCTCATGGTCGCCTGCTCGATCGGCCGCCAGGTCTTGTAAGGGCGCAGCCGGCCGGTCACCACACCGGGAAAACCGATCTGCGGCTTCTGCCCGAAACCGACCTGCGCGTACAGCTCCCACATCTCGCGCGGCGTGAACTGCATCGCCATCTTGACCGCGCCGACGTTGCTCGACTTCTGGATCACCTGCGCCACCGTCAGGTCGCCGTGCGGGTGCGCGTCGGTGATGGTCGAGCCGGTCAGCTGCATGCGGCCGGGCGCCGTTTGAATGAC
>JANYFX010000194.1 GCA_025359585.1 Rhizobacter sp.
ACGCGCTGATGCTGGCCGACCACGTCGCCAAGGGCAAGGACTGCACCGTCGGCTGCATCGCAGTGCCACGCGCCGAGGCTTCGGCCTTCGGCGTGATGGCGGTCGACTCGAAGCACATGATCACCGAGTTCGTCGAGAAGCCGGCCGACCCGCCGGCGATGCCGGGCGACCCGACACGTTCGCTCGCCAGCATGGGCATCTACATCTTCAACGCACGCTTTCTCTACAAGGAGCTGGAGCGCGACATCCGCGACCCCGACTCGACCCACGACTTCGGCAAGGACATCATTCCGCGCGCGGTGAAGAACGGCAAGGCGGCAGCGCACCCGTTCCACCTCAGCGCTGTCGGCACGCGCATGAACGAAGAGCCGTACTGGCGCGATGTCGGCACGATCGACGCGTACTGGGACGCCAACATCGACCTCACCGCCACCGACCCCTTGCTCAACCTCTACGACACCCGCTGGCCGATCTGGACCCACCAGGCGCAGCTGCCGCCGGCCAAGTTCGTGCACAACCACGGCGCGCGGCGTGGTGTGGCGATCGAGTCGCTGGTCTCGGGCGGCTGCATCGTCTCGGGCAGTGTCGACCGCTCGGTGCTGTTCTCGAGCGTGCGCGTGCACTCGTATTCGAGCGTGAACTGGTCGGTGCTGTTGCCGGAATCGCAGATCGGCCGCGGTGCGCGCATCACCCGCGCCGTGATCGACCGCGGCTGCGTGATCCCCGACGGCATGGTGATCGGCGAAGACCCGGTGCTCGACGCGCAGCGTTTCTACCGCTCGGAAAACGGCATCACGCTCGTCACGCGCGGCATGCTCGACGCGATCGCCACGGCAGGGCAATGAAGGTCCTGCACGTTGCCGCAGAAATCTTCCCTCTCGTCAAGACCGGTGGCCTGGCCGATGTGCTGGGCGCTCTGCCGCAAGCCCTGATCGCGCAGGGCGCCGATGTGCGCCTGCTGCTGCCCGGGCTGCCTGCCATTGTCGACGCGGTGGTGCACCAGAAAATCGTGTGCCAGATCGGCCCGGCCTTCGGGGCGGCGCGTGTCACGCTGCTGCTCGGGCGCATGCCCTACAGCCACGTGCCGGTCTACGTGATCGACGCAGCCTATCTCTACCGCCGCGAAGGCAGCCCATACCAAGACAGCGAAGGTCACGAGTGGCCCGACAACGTGCAGCGTTTCGCGCTGCTCGGCTGGGTGGCCGCCCACCTGGCGGCCGGCGAACTCGACGCCGAATGGACGCCCGAAGTGCTGCACGCGCACGACTGGCACGCGGCGATGGGCTGCGCCTACGTGGCCGCGCACCCGCCGACCCGCGCGGCCACGGTCTTCACGGTGCACAACCTCGCTTACCAGGGCCTGTTCCCGAGTGGCGACTTCAACCTGCTCGGTTTGCCCTCGCGTTTCATGGCGACGACCGGCCTCGAATTTCACGGTCAGCTGTCGTTCATGAAAGCCGGTTTGAAGTTCGCGCGCCGCGTGACCACCGTGAGCCCGACCTATGCCCGCGAGATCGCCACCCCCGAGTTCGGCTTCGGCCTCGACGGTGTGGTGCGCGGGCGCGGCGCCGACGTGAGCGGCGTGCTCAACGGCGTCGATGGTGCTGTGTGGAACCCCGCCGCCGACAGCGGCCTGGCGCAGCGTTATTCGGCCGGCGAACCGGTTGGCAAGTTGCGTTGCAAGGAGGCCTTGCAGCGCGAGCTGGGTTTGCAGGTGCGGGCCGACGCATTGTTGGTCGGCGTGGTCAGCCGGCTCACCTCGCAGAAGGGGCTGGACCTGATGCTCGCGGCCTTGCCCGGCTTGCGCAAGCGCGGCGGCCAGCTCGCGCTGCAGGGTGCGGGCGAGCCGGCGCTGGAAGCCGCATTCCTCGCAGTGGCCAAGGCGCATGCCGGGCAGGTGGCGGTGCGCATCGGCTACGACGAAGGCCTTGCACACCGCCTGATCGCGGGCGCCGATGCCATCGTCGTGCCTTCGCGCTTCGAGCCTTGCGGCCTCACGCAGCTCTATGGTCTGCGCTACGGCACAGTGCCCGTGGTGCGGCGCGTCGGCGGGCTGGCCGACACCGTCGTCGATGCGAACGAAACCAACGAGCAGGCCGACCGCGCCACCGGCTTTGTCTTCGACGCGGCCACGCCGGCCGCGCTCGACGGAGCGTTGTCGCGTGCCGCAGCCGCGTTCACCGACACAGCGCGCTGGCAGCGGCTGATGCAACGCGCGATGGCGCAAGACTTTTCATGGGAAGGCGCGGCCACGCGCTACCACGCGCTGTACGAATCCACGCTCGCCCGCAGCAGCGGGTGATGCGTGTCTTGCGAGACACCGCTGTGGCGTGAATCCGTCACGGCCTGCGCTCAAGCGTGAATTTTTCCCCCGCAATCGCGGGCTGCAACAAGTTGTTTCGGGCTCCGACAATGGGCTCATGAAAACAAACCGTCGCGATTTCAAAGACACGCAGCTCTTCGGCTGGGACTCCGAGCCGAGCGAACAACGCCCGAGCGAATTTGCCCAGTCCACAGGCTACTCGGCCTTGTCGGGCTACTACGCCTTGCCCGAGGCGCACGGTGCTTCTAGTCGAAAGCCGAAAGCCAAGGGGCTCGGCTTCCTGCTGGTTGTCAGCGGCCTGATCGTCAGCCTCGGCGGCGTGGGTCTGTATTGGCTCGCGCAGTTTCTGCGCGGCTGAAGCCTCAGACGATGCGCACCGACAACTCCGGCAAGCCGTCGATGCGGCCGACGAGCAGGTCGCCCTTGACGACCGGGCCGACGTTCTCGGGCGTGCCGGAATAGATGATGTCGCCGGCCTTCAACTCGAAGGCCTGGCTCAGCTGGCTGATCTGCTCGGCCACGCTCCAGATCATGTAGCTCAGGTCGGCCTCCTGCTTGGTCTGGCCGTTCACCGTCAGCACGATGCGGCCCTTGCTGTAGTGCTGCGTCATGGCCACGGGGTGGATCGGCCCGATCGGCGCCGACATGTCGAAGCTCTTGCCGATCTCCCATGGTTTTTTCTGGTCGCCCATCCCACGCTGCAGGTCGCGGCGGGTCATGTCCAGGCCGATCGCATAACCGTAGACGTGCTGCAGCGCGTCGCCGATGGCGATGTTGGTGCCGCCCGATTTCAAGGCCGCCACCAGTTCCAGCTCGTAGTGGTAGTTCTTCGTCAGCGACGGGTAGGGGTGGTCGCCCACCGTGCCGGGGGCGACGAACTGCACCGCGTCGGTCGGCTTCTGGAAGAAGAACGGCGGCTCGCGCGTCGGATCCGAGCCCATCTCGCGCGCGTGGGCCGCGTAGTTGCGGCCGATGCAGTAGATGCGGCGCACCGGGAACACGTCGGTCGAGCCGGCGATCGGCACCGTCACCGCAGCCACCTTGAACGGGCTGCGCGCCGAGCTGTCGGCAGCGACCGACGCACAGCCGGCCGCGAGTGCGCCACCGAGCGCGGCGCCACTGGTTTTCAGAATCGAACGACGGTCCATGATGGATCTCCTGTGAATGAGGTCGGGTCAGAATTCGAGCGCGTCGCCGGGCTTGATCGCCAGCACCTTGACCGGTGCGCTGCCGAGCGCCTTGATGTATTCCTCGGGCGTGCCGCTGAGTGCCGGTGTGGTGCCGTAGTGCATCGGGATCGCCATCTTCGGCTTGATCAGGTCGCGCGTGGCCATCGCGGCGTCGGCAGGGTTCATCACGAACTGGCCACCACCGATCGGGATCAGCAGCAGGTCGGGTCTGAACATCTCGCCGAGCAGGCGCATGTCGCCGAACACGCCGGTGTCGCCCATGTGCCAGATCCTGAAGCCGTTCTCGAGCTCGATGATGAAGCCGCAGGGCTCGCCGCCGACGTGGGTTTCGTCCTTGCCACTTTCCGGGTTGCGCCACACCAGCTCCGAGCTGTGCTCGGCATGGGTCATCGTGATGCGCACGCCGGGGCCGAAAGGCGTGATGCTGCCGCCCTTGTTCATGCGGTTGGCCTGCGCCGGCGGCAGGATGCCCAGCGTCTGCATCAACTGCGACAGGCCGGCCGGTGCCCACACCGGCGCGCCGGTTAGTTTGGCCAGCGCCGGCACGTCGAGAAAGTGGTCGGCGTGGCCGTGCGTCACGAGGATCAGGTCGATCTTGCCGAGCGATTCGAGCTTCCTGAAGGCTTCGGGCGTCTTCGGGTTGGCGGTGACGTAGGGGTCGATCACGATCACCTTG
>JANYFX010000201.1 GCA_025359585.1 Rhizobacter sp.
CAGGCTGACCAGGTGCTGCACCACGCGCGACAGCACGGTCGCCGTGAGGCTCGCGGCGATCAGCACCGACAGCAGGCCGCCGACGCCGGTTGCGATGACGATGTAGAGCAGCGTCACAAGACGCCGTTCGCCTTGAACCACGCCTGGCAGCGCTTCCAGCCGTCGTCGGCGGGCTGCTGGCGGTAGCTCGGCCGGTAGTCGGCGTGGAAGGCGTGCGGCGCGCCGGGGTAGACGACGATCTGCGACTTTTTCGCTGAGGCGTTGCCCTTCGCGAGCGCTGCGTTCATCGCGTCGACCGTGTCTTGCGGAATGCCCGGGTCGTCACCGCCGTACAGGCCCAGCACCGGCCCGGCCAGGTTCGCCGCCACGTCGATCGGGTGTGTCGGCTGCAACACGCTCGCGGCCCCCGCGAGCCGGCCGTACCAGGCCACACCCGCTTTCACGCCGGGGTTGTGCGCGGCATACAACCACGTGATGCGCCCGCCCCAGCAGAAGCCGGTGATGCCGAGCTTCGAGGTGTCGCCGCCGTTCGCCTTGGCCCAAACGACGCAGGCGTCGAGGTCGCCCATCACTTGTGCGTCCGAAGCCTTGTTGACCACTTCGGCCATCAGCTTGGCGATCTCGCCGTAGGACTGCGCGTCGCCCTGGCGCTCGAACAGTTCGGGTGCGATCGCGAGGAAACCGAGCTTCGCGAAGCGCCGCGCCACGTCGGCGATGTGCTCGTGCACGCCGAACACTTCGGAGACCACGAGCACCACCGGCAGCATCGTCTTGCCTGCGGGCATCGCGCGGTAAGCCGGCATCCTGAAGCCACCGACCGGGATGCCGACTTCGCCGACCGTCAGGCCCGTGCTGTCGGTCTTGATCGTCTGCGCCGTCACCGGCAGCACGGCCGCCGCGAAGCCGCTGCCGACCGTCGCGCGCACGAAAGCGCGGCGGGTGAGCTCGGGCGGGCGGGTCGGGCTCTCGACCTGATCTGACGACATGGACGGTTCCAAAAACTTCTGGCGGCGGAAGCGGCATTCTAGGAGCCCGCGCGCAGCCCGGCGCTTGCCCGCGAGCCTCTTGTTTGCACTGACAATGCCGCATGGATCGCACCCCCTCTTCAAGCCCCGAATCGACCTTGCGCTGGCCCGGTCAGCTGGCCGCCATCGACATGGGCTCGAACAGCTTCCGGCTCGAGATCGGCCAGCTGATCGACGGCCGCTACCGCCGCATCGACTACCTGAAGGAAACCGTGCGCCTCGGCGCCGGGCTCGACACGAATGGTTTGCTCACCGAAGAGGCCACGATGCGCGGCCTGGCCTGCCTGTCGCGCTTCGCACAACGCCTGAAGGGATTCGTCGCACCACAGGTTCGCGCCGTCGCCACGCAAACCCTGCGCGAGGCCCGCAATCGCGATCTTTTCCTGGCGCGTGCGCAGGCCGAACTCGGCTTTCCGATCGAGGTCATCTCGGGCCGAGAGGAAGCGCGGCTGATCTACGCCGGTGTCGCACGCTTGCAGCCCTCTTCGGTGCCGCGCCTCGTCGTCGACATCGGCGGGCGTTCGACCGAGATGATCCTCGGCCAGGGCCGCAAGCCGATCCGCGCCGAGTCGTTCCAGGTCGGCAGCGTGAGCCTCTCGCTCAAGTACTTCGGCGAAGGCCGTTTCACCGAAGAAGCGTTTCGCCAGGCCCAGGTCGCCGCCGGTGCCGAGCTCGAAGAAGCGCTTGAACCGTTCGCCGCCGTGCACTGGCAGGAAGCACTCGGTTCCTCGGGCACCGTCGGTGCGGTATCGCAGCTGCTCGGCGCCAGCGGCGTGACCGACGGCCGCATCACACCCGACGCTTTGCGCTGGCTGATGGAGCAGTGCCTGCGCGCCGGCAAGGTCGAGAAGCTCACGCTGCCCGGCCTGAAGGAGGACCGCCGCGCCGTGATCGCCGGGGGGCTGTCGATCCTCTACACGCTGTGCACGCACTTCGGCATTCAGGCGCTGCTGCCGGCGCGCGGCGCGCTGCGCCAGGGCGTGATCTTCGACCTGGACGAACGCCTGCACGCCACCGAGCTGCCGCAAGACGGCCACGACATCCGCGACGCTTCGGTGCGCGAGCTGCAGCGCCGTTTCATGGTCGACACGCACCAGGCCGAGCGTGTCACGCGGGTCGCGCAAACGCTCTACGAAAGCGTGCAGCCGCGCGCCACGGTCGAAGCGCGGCGCGAGCTGCTGTGGGCCTGCGCCTTGCACGAGATCGGCATGATGGTTTCGCACCACGACCACCACCGGCACAGCGCCTACGTGCTCTCGCATGTGGACGCGGCCGGTTTTTCGCAGAGCCAGTTGCGCCGCGTCGGCGAGCTCGTGCTGGGGCAGCGCGGCGGGCTGCGCAAGATCGAACAAGGCCTGACGCGCGACGACTTCATCTGGCAGGTCTTGTGCCTGCGCCTCGGCGTCATCAAGTGCCACGCGCGCGGTGAAATTCTTGCCGATGCGATGCAGCTGCGCCGCAATGGCCACATCGCCGAGATCGAGTTGGCGCCTGGCTGGAGCGAAGCCAACCCGCGCACGCGCCACCTGCTCAACGAAGAGCTGGCGCTGTGGGAGCGCAACGGGCCGCTGAAGCTGGAACTGCGGCGCTGACGCGATCGGCGCGAGAGGCGATCTACAAGAGGTCGGGCGCCTGCACCGCCTGCAGGATCACCTGCGCCGCGTCTTCACGGTTGCGGCCACGAATCCACCACACGGCGCCTTTCTTGATCGTCCACGGCTGCGGTGTGTCGGTCAGCAGGTAGGCCGCGACGAGCCCGAGCGTGGGCTGGTGGCCGATGACCAGCACCGGCTCGCTCGCGTCGGGCCAGCGCGCGGCCTTCAGCAGCGCTTCGCCATTGCCGTCGGGCGCGAGCTCGGGCAGGGTCTTGAACTTCTTGCCGAGCGCTTTCGCGGTCTGCTGGCAGCGCGCGGCCGGGCTCACGAGGATGCGGGTCGAGTGCGCGATGCGCTGGTTCAGCCAGTCGGCCATGCGGTGCGCCTGGCGCTCACCCTTGGCGGTGAGCGCCCGCTCCATGTCGCTCTTGCCTTCGTGCAGCTCGAAGGCCTCGGCGTGGCGCCAGAGGATCAGGTCCATCACGCGCCCGCGCTGTAGCGCTGCATCAAGGCCTGCTGCGCGCTCGGGCCGTCGTGGCCGATGCGCTCGTAGTGCCCGTCGGGCAACAACATCCACGCGTCTTGCCGGTCGTGCAGGTAAGGCACGAGGCATTCGTCGATCACACGCTGGCGCAGCGCGGCATTGCGGACCGGCCAGGCCACTTCGATGCGGCCGAACATGTTGCGGCTCATCCAGTCGGCACTCGACAGGAACAGCGCTTCGTCTTCGTCGTGTGCACCGAAGCGGAAGTAGGCGACCCGCGAGTGTTCGAGAAAACGCCCGACGACCGAGCGCACGCGGATCCGGTCGGTCACGCCCTGAATGCCCGGCGGCAGCATGCAGGCGCCACGCACGATCAGGTCGACATCGGCACCGGCCTGCGCGGCCTGCACCAGCGCCTGGATCAGCGGCGGGTCGGTCAAGGCGTTGACCTTGACGACGATGCGCGCCGGCAGGCCACCCTGTGCCGCCGTCTTC
Source organism: Rhizobacter sp. (assembly GCA_025359585.1). Lineage (GTDB taxonomy): Bacteria > Pseudomonadota > Gammaproteobacteria > Burkholderiales > Burkholderiaceae_C > LMDS01. The sequence continues at coordinate 3,600 of JANYFX010000201.1, forward strand.
ACTTTCGCGATCTGCGCCAGCATCTGCTTGTGCAGCGTGAACGGCGCCTGCAGCAAGGCGCGCAACGGCTTGGTGCGGCCCAGGCTCGCGAGCTGCTGGAACACGGCGTCGGCATCCGACGTGAGGTCGCTCTCGGCGGTGAAGTAACCCAGGTCGGTGTAAAGCCGCGCTGTCTTCGGGTTGTAATTGCCGGTCGACATGTGGGCGTAGCGTTTCATCTTGCCGCCTTCGCGGCGCGTGATCAGCAGCAGCTTGGCGTGGGTCTTCAACCCGACGATGCCGTACACCACCTGCACGCCCACCGCTTCGAGTCGCTCGGCCCAGTTGATGTTCGCTTCTTCGTCGAAGCGCGCCTTCAGCTCCACCACGACCATGACTTCCTTGCCGTGGCGTGCACCTTCGATCAGCAGGTCCATCAAAGGCGACTCGCTGCCGGTGCGGTAGATGGTCTGCTTGATCGCCAGCACGTCGGGGTCGTAGACCGCTTCGCGCAGGAACTGCACCACCGGCTCGAACGACTCGAAAGGCTGGTGCAGCAGCACATCACCTTCGCGCAAGCGCTCGAACATCGACTGCTGGCGTGGCAGCGTCGCTTGCGGCCACGCCGGCTCGAACGGCGGGAAGCGCAGCGTGGGCGCGTCGGTCTGGTCGATCAGCTGGTTCAGCCGCACCAGGTTCACCGGCCCGTTGACGCGGTACAGCGCCGCCTGCGGCAGGCCGAACTGCGTGAGCAGAAACTCGGCCAGTTCGGGCGGGCAGGTGTTGACCACTTCGAGCCGGATCGCGCGGCCGAAGTGGCGCGTCGTCAGCCCCGAGCGCAAGGCCTGGCGCAGGTTGACGACATCGTCTTCGTCGACATCGAGGTCCGAGTCGCGCGTGATGCGGAACTGCGAGAACGCCTCGACCTCGCGCCCCGGAAACAGCTCGCCCAGGTGCGCGCGGATCACGCTCGTTAGCAGCACGAAGGCCTGGGCGCCGGCACTCAGACGCTCCGGCAGCTTGATCACACGCGGCAGCACACGCGGCACCTTCACGATGGCGATGCCGTTGGCGCGCCCGAAGGCGTCTTTGCCACTCAAGCGCACGATGAAATTGAGCGACTTGTTGGCGACTTGCGGAAACGGGTGCGAGGGGTCGAGCCCGACCGGCACCAGCAGCGGCCGCACCTCGCGCTCGAAGAAGTTGCCGACCCAGCGCCGCTGCGCTTCGTCGCGGTCGGCATGGTTCAGGATCACGATGCCCTCTTGCTGCAGCTTCGGAGCCACGTCGTCGTTGAAGACGGCGTACTGGTCGTCGATGAGCGCGTGCGCGTCGGCCGCCACCGATTCGAGGTCGCGGCTCGACACGCCGGAGCCAGGGCGGCGCGCCGCTTCCAGGTAATCGGCGAAGCGCACTTCGAAGAACTCGTCCATGTTCGACGAGACGATGCAGACGTAGCGCAGGCGCTCCAGCAAGGGCACGTCGGCGCGCCGTGCCTGCGCCAGCACGCGCCGGTTGAACTCGAGAATCGCGCGCTCGCGGTTCAGGAGCGCCGGCATCGAGAGCGCGGTGGAAACGGCAGCATCGTTCATCGGTGCAGTTTATGAAGGTTTTGCGACAACTTCGTGACATGGGTCAGCCCGGGGTCACGCGCCGGCACGAGGTGGCCGATGAACTGGCGGCACACGCCGCTCCAGTCGAACTCGAGCGCGCGGGCTCGGGCCCCGGGGCGCGGCAACTCGAGCGCGCGCAGCGCGGCGTGCCGCAGGTCGGCGTCGAGCACGCCGCCGGCCGAATCACCGACCACGTCGAGCGGGCCGGCCACGGGGTACGCTGCGACCGGCGTGCCGCAGGCCATTGCTTCGAGCATCACCAGGCCGAAGGTCTCGCTGCGGCTCGGGAACACGAACACATCGGCAGCGCTGTAGACACGCACCAGCTCGCCGCGCGGCACGATGCCGCGCCAGTGCACCTGCGGGTACTCACGCTGCAAGCGCTCCAACAAGGGGCCGACGCCATAGACGAGTTTCGAGCCCGGCAGGTCGAGCTTCAGGAACGCATCGAGGTTCTTTTCGTACGAGATGCGCCCGACGTAGAGGAAGACCGGGCGCGGCAGGTCGAGTTCGGCACCGGGCATCGGTTCGAACAGGTCCAGATCGACGCCGTGCGACCACTGGCGCAGGTTCTTGAACCCGTACCCACGAAGGATTTCGAGCATGCCGGCGGTGGGCACCATCACGCCCGACGAGCCGGCATGAAAACGCCGAAACCACGCGTAGCCCCAGCGCTCTGGAACGCGCAGCGCTTTCGCCAGGATCTCGGGGAAGCGGGTGTGGAACGCCGTCGTGAACGCCAGCCCGTGGCGCTTGCAGTAGGCCCGCGCTGCGCCGCCGAGCGGGCCTTCGGTGGCGATGTGGATCGCATCGGCTTGCGCTTCGCGCAACAGCGCCGCCACGCGCCGCGCCGGCCGCCAGGCGAGCTCGATCTCGCGGTAGCCCGGGCAGGCGAAGCGGCGGAACCCCGAAGGCTCGACCATCACCACCTCGTGGCCGCGCGCGATCAAACCCTGACGCAATTCGACCAGCGTGGTGACCACCCCGTTGACCTGCGGCAACCAGGCGTCGGTGACGAGCGCGATCTTCAAGCGCCGACAGTCCCGGCCTGCAGCACCGGAACCCGAACACTGCGGCGCGCTGCCCTGGCGTGGATGCTGCCGTCGATGATCTCGAGCCGGCCGTCGGCGTGCTCGGCCAGCGCCGTGAGGCTCTCGACCCAGTCGCCGTCGTTGGCGTAAAGAATGCCGTCGATCTCGCGCAGCTCGGCGTGGTGGATGTGGCCGCAGACCACCCCTTGCACGCCACGCTTGCGGGCCTCGCGCGCCAGCGCGGTTTCGAAATCGCCCACGTAACTCACCGCGCGTTTGACCTTGAGCTTCAGGTATTTCGACAGCGACCAGTACGGCAGCCCCATCCGCGCGCGCAGCGAGTTCAGGTGGCGGTTCAGCCGCAGCGTGAACTCGTAGAGCGAGTCGCCCACGTGCGCGAGCCACTTCGCACACTGGATCACGCCGTCGAACAGGTCGCCGTGCGTGACCCAGAGCTTGCGGCCATCGGCAGTCTGGTGAATCCAGTCCTCTGCGACCTCGATGCCGCCGAAGTTGTGGCCCACATAGCGGCGCGCGAACTCGTCGTGGTTGCCCGGGATGAAGATCACGCGTGTGCCCTTGCGCGCCTTGCGCAGGAGCTTTTGCACCACGTCGTTGTGGGCTTGAGGCCAGTACCACTGGCGCCGCAACTGCCAGCCGTCGATGATGTCGCCGACGAGGTACAGCGTCTCGCACTCGGTGTGTTTCAGGAAGCCGAGCAGCGCCTCGGCCTGGCAACCCGGCGTGCCCAGGTGCAGGTCGGAGATCCACAGTGTGCGAAAGCGCCGCGAGTGGGCAACGATGTCGTCATCTTCACGATCCTGCGCGGCGGCGGATCGAGCCCATGCGTTCACGAAAGCGGCATCGCGGTCCATGGAGCCGGATCGTGCGCGTCGCGCATGACGGCACTGTGGCTGCGCCGTGTCGGCCGCGTGACGCGGGCACGGGCGCCTTCGAGAGCACCCGTGCCCGCCAAGACGCTTATTTGCCCGCCACCAGCAAACGTGCGCCCTTCAGCTGCTCGGGCGTGAGGCTGTCGGTGGAGACGATGGTCAGCGTGGGGCCGGCCGACGAGGTCTTGGCCGCCTGCGGCTCCAGAGTGCCAGTCAAAGAGTCGGGGAAGGTGTACATGCCACCCGTCACGGGATCGACCGCGAGCATGCCGATCAGCCCGCCGATCAGGATGTTGCCGATGTACCAGCCGCTGACGGTGCCGACGATCGTCAGTTCCTTGTCGGCGAAGCCTTCTTTCGTCAGCAGCACGGTGTAGGTCTCGGCCCGGAAGTAACCCGCGCCGCGCTTGAGCGTGAGCGTGACCGGTGCGATGCCGGTGTGGATCTTTTCGCCAGCCCGGTTGCTCACCGCCACGCCTGCGCCGTCGGGCGCGCTGCGGATCGTCACCGCCTGGGTCGACCCGTTGAAGATGCTGGCGCAGCCGGACAAGGCGAACACGACGGCGCTGGCGGCAAAGGCACGTTTCATTTTTCCTCCACTTTGGTTTTCGGGAGCCGCAGGCTAGCGGACGCGCCCAGCCGTTTCGTCGCCGGCAGACGACGCTGCAAGGCGAGAAACGCATCGGTCGTGCGATTTGCCGCGCACTCGGAAAGCCTGTTGGCGTGGTCGATGGGCTCGGATCGTGCTTGTTGTCTGACACCACCCACCTCGCGCAGGTGGTACCGTGCTTCACGCACGGAGTTCCCGTTGAATGCTGGTCGGCAAGCGACTCGGGCTGCCGCCGCGCCGCCCGCTCACCCCAAGGTGGCTCGCCATGGTCAGACTCCAGCTTTCACTCCAGCTCGACTACGAGGTCTACGGCCCGGGTTGCGACTTCGTCTTCAACATCCACGCCGCCCACACCGCGCGCCAGCGGGTGCTGCACGATGCGCTCACGATCAACCAGAACGTGCCCTCGATGGTCGAGACCGACCCGGCCACCGGCAACCGCTACCTGCGCCTCACCGCGATGCCGGGGCCCTTGAGCGTGCGCTACGAAACCACCGTCGACATCGACCACCACTTCGCGCTGCCGGCCGACGTGGCCGAGGTGCCGGTGGCGCGTGTGCCGGCGCACGTGCTGGGCTACATCTACCCGAGCCGCTATTGCCAGTCCGACAGGCTGCACAAGTTCGCCACGCGCGAGTTCGGTCAGCGCTGGCAGGGTTACAGCCGGGTGCAGAGCATTCGCGACTGGGTGCTGGAGCGCACGCTGTTTTCGTCGAACACCTCGAACTCGCAAACCTCGGCGCTCGACACGCTGCTGGAGCAGACCGGCGTGTGCCGCGACTTCGCGCACCTGATGATCGCGCTGTGCCGTGCCATCAACATCCCGGCGCGTTTTGCGACCGGCATCGACTACGGCGCCGACCCCGTGCTCGGCCCGACCGACTTCCACGCGTATGTCGAGGTCTACCTCGGCGACCGCTGGTACATGTTCGACCCGTCGGGCACCGCGATCCCGATGGGCTTTGTGCGCTTCGGCACCGGGCGCGACGCCGCCGACGTGGCCTTCGCGACGATCTTCGGTTCGGTGCAGTCGGCCGCGCCGATCATCCACATCGAGGCAGTGCCGGGTGGGGATGGGCAGTTGCGTGTGCCTTACCACTGCATCGAGGCGATCTCGACAGACGGTTGATCAGCTGCCTCACTTGCAACCACCGAGCGGTGCTGGCGAGGCCATCGGGTGACCGGCTCCGCTCATGTCCTCCGGACCGGGCGCAGCCCGGTCCGGGGGACACGAACGGAACACAGCACCCTGTCGCAGCGCCCGCGTCACCCTCAGTGTGCTTCGTCCCAATTCGCGCCCACGCCAACCTCGGCCAATAGCGGCACCTTTAGTTCCGCCACCGAAGCCATGATGCGTGGCACCGCTTCACGAGCCCAGCCGAGTTCGGCCTCTGGCACCTCGAACACGAGTTCGTCGTGCACCTGCATGATCATCCGCGTGGCGCGCTCCTCTTCGTCCAGCAGCTTCTGCACCGCGATCATCGCCAGCTTGATCAGGTCGGCCGCCGTGCCCTGCATCGGCGCGTTGATGGCCTGGCGTTCGGCGCCGCTCTTGCGCGGGCCGTTGCCGCCGTTGATCTCGGGCAAGTAGACGCGCCGGCCGAACAGCGTCTCGACATAACCCTTCTCACGCGCTGACACCTTGGTCTCGTCCATGTAGCGTTTCACGCCGGCAAACCGCTCGAAGTAACGTTCGATGTAGGTCGCGGCCGCGCTGCGCTCGATGCCCAGGCTCTGCGCCAGGCCGAACGCACCCATGCCGTAGATCAGGCCGAAGTTGATGGTCTTCGCGTAACGCCGCTGCTCGGTCGTCACGTCACCGGCCGCCGTGCCGAACACTTCGCTCGCAGTCGCGCGGTGCACGTCCATGCCTTCGGCAAAAGCCTTCAGCAGGCTCGGGTCGCTGCTGATGTGCGCCATGATGCGCAGCTCGATCTGCGAGTAGTCGGCGCTGAGGATCGAGTGGCCCGGCGGCGCGATGAAAGCCTCACGCACGCGCCGGCCTTCGGGCGTGCGGATCGGGATGTTCTGCAGGTTCGGGTCGTTGCTCGACAAACGCCCCGTCACCGCCACCGCCTGCGCGTAGTTGGTGTGCACACGCCCGGTCTGCGGGTTCACCATCAACGGCAGCTTGTCGGTGTACGTTCCCTTCAGCTTCGACAGTCCTCGGTGCTCCAGCAGCTTGGCCGGCAACGGGTAGTCGGCGGCCAGTTCGGCCAGCACTTCTTCGTCGGTGCTCGGTGCGCCGCTCGCGGTCTTCTTCTTCACCGGCAGGCCGAGCTTGCCGAACAGGATCTCGCCGATCTGCTTCGGGCTGCCCAGGTTGAAGGGCTGGCCTGCGATCTCGTAGGCCTGCTGTTCGAGCGCGACCATGCGTTCGGCGAGCTGCTGGCTTTGCGCGGCCAGCTTTGCGCTGTCGATCAACACCCCGGTGCGCTCGATGCGGCCGAGGATCACCGCGGTGGGCATTTCGATGCGTTCGTACACGTCGAGCAGGCCGGCACTCGCCTGCACCTGCGGCCACAAGTTGTCGTGCACATGCAGCGTCATCTCGCTGTCTTCGCAGGAATACTCCGATGCGCGTTCGATCTCGACCTGCGCGAACGAAATCTGGTGAACGCCCTTGCCACACATGTCCTCGTAGCTCAAACCACTGCGGCCGAGGTGGCGCAAGGCCAGGCTTTCCAGGCTGTGCGGCTTGTGCGCTTCGAGCACGTAGCTCTCGAGCATCGTGTCGTGGGCATAACCCTTCACGGCAATGCCGGCGTTGGCGAACACGTGCGTGTCGTACTTGATGTTCTGGCCGAGCTTGGCCGCACTCGCGTCTTCGAGCCACGGCTTGAGCAGCGCGAGCACCTCGTCCACCGGGAGCTGGTCGGGCGCACCCGGGTAGGTGTGGCGCAGCGGGATGTAGGCGGCTTCGCCCGGCGCGGTCGAGAGCGAGATGCCGACGATCTGCGCGCGCATGCCGTCGAGCGAATCGGTTTCGGTGTCGATCGCGGTCAGCGTCGCGGCCCTGATCTTCGTGATCCAGGCGTGCAGCACGTCGAAGCTCAGAACCGTCTCATAGTGCTTTTCGACGCTGCTGGCCACCACGGGCGCGGCCTCCACCGTGGCAGCCGCACCCCCGCCCGAAGCGTTCTCGAGCTCGCGCTTGAGTGACTTGAAATCGTAGCGTTCGTAGAACGCGACCAGGCGCGGCGCATCGGGCGGCACGAATTTGAGCGATTCGAACGCCGGCCACCCCGGCACGTGCGCCGCCAGATCGCAGTCGGTCGCCACGGTCACGAGCCGCCGCCCTTGTGGCAGCCAGTCGAGCGCCTTGCGCAGGTTCTCGCCGGCGGCGCCCTTCATCGCAGGTGCGGCGGCGATCACGCCGTCGAGCGAGCCGTATTCGGCGATCCACTTCGCGGCCGTCTTCGGGCCGACCTTCTCCACACCCGGCACGTTGTCGACCGTGTCGCCCACGAGCGTCAGGTAGTCGACGATGGCCGAAGGCGCCACGCCGAACTTGGCGAAAACGCCGGGCGGGTCGAGCCGCTCGTTGCTCATCGTGTTGACGAGCGTCACGTTGTCGTCGACGAGCTGCGCCAGGTCCTTGTCACCGGTCGAGACGATGACCTTGAAGCCTGCCGCCGTCGCCACCTTGCACAGGGTGCCGATCGTGTCGTCGGCCTCGATGCCGGGCACCGTGAGCACCGGCCAGCCCATCAGCTTCACCGCCTCGTGGATCGGCTCGATCTGCAAGGCCAGATCGACCGGCATCGATGCGCGGTTGGCCTTGTACTCGGCATACCACTCGTCGCGAAAGGTCGGCCCCTTCGCATCGAACACGCACGCCCCGAGCGCGGCCGGGTGCTGCTCGCGCAGCAGCTTGAGCATCGAGACGACGCCCCGCAGCGCACCGGTCGGCACATTGCCCGGCCCGCGCAAGTCGGGCAGTGCGTGAAAAGCCCGGTAGAGGTAGCTGGAACCGTCGACCAGCAGCAAGGTTTCGTCGCTCATGGGGCCATTGTGATGGCTCTGGCGGGGCGCCCGGTGGCAGCGCCCTAGAATGGGTGCATGAACTCGAAACTCGTGCCCGGTCTGGTGCTGACGGCGCTTTGTGTTTGCGCGCCGTGCCGGGCCCAGCAGGCCCCGGCCGTGAAACCGCCTGCGGTGGCCACCGCCTCCGAGAACGCCCGCAACGGCGAGCCCGACGTGAAGCGCACGGTCATCGAAGACGAAGGCGCACGCATCGAAGAGCTGCGCGTCCGCGGCGAAGCCCAGCGCATCGTCGTCACACCCAAGGTCGGCATTCGCAAGAGCTACGAGATCATGACCGGAGACGCTTCGCGCGATGCTTTCGACGGCACCGGCGGCTCGCGCAGCTCGGCCGGCAAGCGCGTCTGGAACGTGCTGCAGTTCTGAGAGCCGTGGCGGTCTACACCGAGGTCTCGTTTGCCGAGGCGGCCGCGCTCGTTGCCCGGCTGCACATCGGCGAGCTCACGGCGCTGAACGGCATTCAGAGCGGCATCGAGAACACCAACTACTTCGCCGACACGAACCAGGGGCGTTACGTGCTGACGCTGTTCGAGCGGCTCACTCACGAAGAGTTGCCGTTCTATCTGCACTTGATGAAACATCTTGCCGCGCATGGCATTCCGGTGCCCGACCCGAAGGCCGACGCGGGCGGCGCGATCCTGCACACACTGCTCGGCAAACCCGCCGCCGTGGTCGACCGGCTGACCGGGGGGCACCAGCTCGCACCCGGCACGTCGCACTGCGCGAGCGTGGGTGCGGTGCTGGCGCGCATGCACCTGGCCGGCGCCGACTTCGCCATGCACCAGCCCAACCTGCGTGGCCCCGCGTGGTGGGCCGAGACCGTGCCGGTCGTGCTGCCCTTCCTCGCGCCAGAGCAGCGCGAGCTGATCGAAACCGAGCTCGCCTTCGCGCTGCAGGTGGCGGCATCGAAGGCGCACGCCGCGTTGCCACGCGGCGCGATCCATGCCGACCTGTTCCGCGACAACGTGATGTTCGCCGCCGCCCCGGAGGGCGACGTGCTCACCGGCCTGTTCGACTTCTACTTCGCCGGTGACGACAGCTTTCTGTTCGACATCGCGGTGTGCCTGAACGACTGGTGCATCGACCTCGAATCGGGCCGGCTTGCCGAGGAACGGGCCAGCGCCTTCGTCGCCGCCTACGATGCAGTGCGCCCGCTCGGCAGCGGCGAGTTGCGCCTGATGCCGGCACTGATGCGCGCGGCGGCCCTGCGTTTCTGGGTCTCGCGCCTGTGGGACCTGCACCTGCCGCGCGACGCCAGCCTGCTCGTCGCCCACGACCCCGGCCACTTCGAGCGTGTGTTGCGCGAACGGGCGTCCGCGCCCTGGCACTTCGCCCGCGCCTGAAACCTTCCGCATGATCCCGTTGAAACTCAAAACCGTTCCCGCCCGCCAGGGCTCCGTCTGGGTGCGCCAGGGCTTTCGGGTGTTCTTCAAACGCCCGATGGTGTTCGCCGCGCTGTTCGCCGTGTTCATGTTCGTCGTGTTCGTGCTGGCGTTACTGCCGGTGATCGGTTCGCTGCTTCTGCTGGCCTTGCTGCCGCTGGTCACGCTGGCCTTCATGCTCGCCACGCAGCTCGCGCTGCAGGGCCAGCTGCCCGCGCCCTCGGCATTGCTGCAACCTTTGCGCATGGACAAGACGCGCCGCGTCGCCATGCTCAAGCTCGGCGTGATCTACGCCGTGGCGACCTTCGCCATCCTGGCCCTGAGCGACCTGATCGACGGCGGCGCGTTCGACGCCTTGATGGATGCCCTGCCCACGATCCAGACCAAGCCCGAGCTCGTCAACGCCAAGCTCGCCGACCCGCGCCTGGGCCTCGGCCTGCTGCTTCGCACCGCCCTCGCCGGCCTGCTCTCGGTGCCGTTCTGGTACGCCCCGGCTCTTGTCTACTGGGGTGGCCAAGGCTGCGCGCAGTCGCTCTTCTCCAGCACGCTGGCATGCTGGCGCAACAAGGGCGCGTTCACGATCTATAGCCTGACGTGGATGGCGGCCGTGATTCTCTTCGCCACGCTGGGCAGCATGGTCTTCGGCCTGCTCGGCCAGCTGCCCTTGTTCGCGCTCGCGGCCACGCCGTTTTCGCTGCTGCTGACAACGGTCTTCTATGCTTCGTTGTATTTCACCTTCGCCGATTGTTTCGAGGCCGGCGCCGTGCCCGCGCCCACCGACCCGGTCCCTCTTGCCTGACACAAAGGAAACGCCATGAAGATCGCTCTCGTCACCGGAGCCGGCAGCGGCATCGGCCGCGCCACCTCGCTGGCACTCGTCACCGCCGGCTACCACGTGGTGCTGGCAGGGCGCCGTGCCGACGCCCTGCAGCAAACCGCCGAAATGGCCGGTGCACTCGCCGGCAACGCGCTGCCCGTGCCCACCGACGCCACCGACCCGGCCGCCGTGAAAGCGCTGTTCGACGCCGTGCATGCCAAGTTCGGCCGGCTCGACGTGTTGTTCAACAACGCCGGCACCGGCGCCCCGGCGATCCCGATGGACGAACTGACGTTCGAGCAGTGGAAGGCGGTCGTCGACATCACCCTGACCGCCGTGTTCCTGTGCACCCAGCAGGCGTTCAAGATGATGAAGAACCAGAGCCCGCGCGGTGGCCGCATCATCAACAACGGCTCGATCTCGGCCTACGCGCCGCGGCCGTTCAGCGCGCCCTACACGGCGACCAAACACGCGATCACGGGCCTCACGAAAGCGACCTCGCTCGACGGCCGCGCGCACGACATCGCCTGCAGCCAGATCGACATCGGCAACGCCGCCAGCGAGATGACGCAGCGCATGACGACCGGCGTGCCGCAAGCCAACGGCACGATGATGGTCGAGCCGCGCATGGACGTGGCGCATGTGGCCAATGCGGTGGTACACATGGCCAGCCTGCCGCTCGAAGCGAACGTGCAGTTCATGACGGTGATGGCGACGAAGATGCCGTTCGTGGGGCGAGGCTGACTAACTATCCGAGTCTCGCTGCGGCCGCGGCCACGTGGCCCGCCAGCGAGGCGACAAAGGTTTTCAGGCTCGTCGAATCGGACAGATCAGCATAGTCACCAGAGTGCTCATCGATTCGTCGAGAAGAAATGACTGACGCGGCACTGTAGAGCTGTTCTCGTTCCAAGCGTTGGCACAACAAGTCGTAGCGTTGGAGATATGAAGTTCCTCGGAACTCCGCAAAAACGGGATAGTGCAAGGTTGCATCGCGCACCACCGAATTCGAACCAGCCGCGTCCTCTACAAGGATGAGCCAGCCCACGAACGGTTTCGGTTGATCGCCAAATGCACCTTCGCGCAGTGCCACGCGGAAGTCATGACCAGTCCCGATAGCTTCTTCCGTTCGGTTATTGAAGTTCTTGCTGAACGATGGTCCGGCGTGACTCTTTAGTTCCACAGCAACTATCAACTCGCCCTTGTAGGTGATGAGCACGTCCCAAATCTTGGTCGGTCGAAAGTAACCCGGCAAGGTGAGGACTTTGCGTTTCTGATGAATCTCGGCTTGCGCCAAGCCATTCGCTTTTACGATATCGACTACCAAGTCGACAAAACGGTTCATATTCCCACCGCCAGTCACGCCAGAGCGCTCACCTTGATCGGTCCTGCCAGCTTCCTTCTGCTTAGCTTTCGCTTTTTCGCGACTGCTCCAGAAGTGCACTACAGCTTTGCGAGCCTTCTCTTCATACGCGGCGAGGTCGAGTGCCATGCTTACTCCCCCACTCCCGAAACAATGCTCCATTCGCGCTCACTCAAACCATACAACTCTCGCGCAGCTTGATTGCACGCCACCAGATCGCGTGACTCGCCTGCGGACTTCAAAACAGAGCGCATCTCGAGAGATACCTTCTCCCAAAGCGGAACGCGTATGCGCCGCAGATACTGCGCCTGAAACCGCAGATAACCCCCACGCATCTTGGTCGAATAGGTCGAGACAAAAAAACGCGCGATGCCCGAGAGCAACACGGCTTGCAGCGCGTGCAAATCCCATTCGGCCGACACGATGAAGTACAGGTTGTGATGCGGATATAAACGCCCGCCCTCGAACACGACCTGAGCTTCACCCTTGATGTCGGGGATGAGCAGCTTGGCCTGCTGAGCCAACGCGGGCGTGATGCGGTCGATGGTCCGGTACCAGTTCGCCGGCGTCTTCTGCGCCACGTGCCGGCCGGAAATCTCAGTCTTGCGCACTTCAAGGTAGCGCTTCAGGCGCGGGAACTCGTCGAGCGGCACCAGACCACCGCCGTCGGCGAACGGGTTCACGACACCCAACCCGCGCCACTCGACGGCGCCGGTAACGATGTCACGTGTCGTCACGAGCGGCAGCTTGCGATCGGGCTCCACGTCGAGATCATCGAACGTTCCGATGAAAGCCTGATCGGCTCCCGTTGCAACGCCGATGCCCACCTTGCAGCCCGCTTCTTCCAGCGTTGGCAAGCCAGCTTCGATACGCCGGATCAACACCATTTGATCGAACGACTCAAGAATCCACGGCTCGACGCCAGCCGTCACGCCGCTCAGTTCACGAACACCATGGCTTGCGTGCGCGGGCAGCGGTGACGTGAGCACTTGGGCCAGCCGAGCCAACGCGGGTGCGTCTATTTGAGGCTGGCGAGCGATTCGTGTAGTGCCTGCCGGCTCGCGCGCGATGACCGTGATCGCGGGATACGCGATCACGTCGGAATTGAAAGCGGGCGTGTCGACCATGTCGACATACACACGCAAGTGAAAGTCGCGAGCGACCAGTGCGCGCAGCGGACCGCCATAACGGTTCTTCATCCATCGGTCAGCGCAAATGAAGCCCAACACTCCACCCTCTGCCAAGCACCGAAGCGAGCGTTCG
>JANYFX010000229.1 GCA_025359585.1 Rhizobacter sp.
CCCGGCAACAACGCGCCGTCGCGCAAGAGCGGCTGGCTCGATCTGGAGCGCATTCGCCTCTCGATAGAGCCGAGGCGCGAATGGCGCCAGATGCTGCGCGAGGTCTGGCGTTTGCAGCGCCACCAGTTCTGGGCCGCGAACATGTCGGGCATCGACTGGGAAGCGGTGTACGCACGTTATGCGCCGCTGGTCGAACGGGTGGCCACACGCGCCGACTTCTCCGACGTGGCCTGGGAGATGCAGGGCGAACTCGGCACTTCGCACGCCTATGAGGTGGGCGGCGACCACCGCCGGCCACCGCAGGTGGCGCTGGGCGGGCTGGCGGCCGAGACCCGCTTCGTCGAAGCCGATGCGAGTTACGAGCTGACCCGCATCGTCAGCGGCGATGCCTGGGACAGCGGCGCCGACTCGCCGCTCAACGCCGTGGGTGTAGAGGCCAGGCTCGGCGAGCGCATCGTCGCCGTGGGCGGCCAGCGTGTCTCGCGCGAGCGCCCGCCGCAGGCTTTGCTGGTGCACCAGGCCGGCACCAAGGTCGAACTCACGCTGGCCTCGGGCAGCGGCGCTTCGGCCACCACGCGCAGCGTGCTCGTCACGACCCTGGCCGACGAAGTGCCGGCGCGTTACCGCGAGTGGGTCGAGCGCAACCGCACCTGGGTGCACGAGCACTCGAACGGCCGCGTCGGCTACTTGCACCTGCCCGACATGATGGCCGCCGGCTTCGCCGAGTTTCACCGCTACTTCGCGACCGAGTGCGACCGCGACGCGCTGATCGTCGACGTGCGCTACAACCGCGGCGGCCATGTTTCGCAGCTGCTGCTCGAGAAGGTCGCGCGCAAGCGCATCGCCTGGGCCACGCAGCGCTGGGGCCAGCCCACGCCCTACCCCGACGAAGCCGCCGCCGGCCCGGTGGTGACGCTGACCAACGAACATGCGGGGTCCGATGGCGACATCTTCTCGCACAGCTTCAAGCTGATGGGCATCGGCCCGCTGGTGGGCACGCGCACCTGGGGCGGCGTGGTCGGCATCTGGCCGCGCCACAAGCTGATCGACGGCACGGAGACGACGCAGCCGGAGTTCGCGTTCTGCTTTAACGATGTCGGCTGGGGTGTCGAGAACTACGGCACCGACCCGACCATCGAAGTCGACAACGCGCCGCAGGACGGCGCCACGGGCAACGACCGGCAACTCGAAGTGGCCGTGGCCACGGCGCTCGCGCAGATCGAGCGGGTGGGTGTCAAGGCGCCGCAGTTTCCGCCTGAACCCAACCGGGCCCGCCCGGCATTGCCGACCCGAAAAGGACCACGATGAAAAACCTGCATGCGCTGTGGCGCACCGGCTTGCTGCTGCTGTGCGGCCTGCAGACGGCGGTCGCGGCCGAGGTCAGGCTGCTGAGTGCCGGCGCGGTCGAACCCGGCCTGCGGCCGACGCTGGCCGCGTTCGAAAAGGCCAGCGGCCACGTCGTCACGCTGAGCTTCGCGAGTGCGCCGCAGATCCGCGAGCGTCTCGAGGGCGGTGCGGTGTTCGATGTGGTGATCGCGCCGCCGGCCATTCTCGATGCGCTGGAGAAGAGCTCGAAGATCGCGGCCGACCGTTCGCAGCGGGTCGAGATCGGCCGTGTCGGCATCGGCGTGGCGGTGCGGCCGGGTGCGGCGCTGCCCGACATCTCCACCGCCGAGGCCGTCAAGCGCGCGATGCTCGACGCCGACTCGGTGGTCTACAACCGCGCTTCCACCGGCCTGTACTTCGAAACCCAGGTGAAGAAGATGGGCCTCGAAGCGCAGCTCGCACCCAAGACGACACGCCATGCCGATGGCGCGGCCGTGATGAAACATGTGCTCCAGGGGCGGGGCCGCGAGATCGGCTTCGGTGCCACCACCGAGATCCTGCTGCTGCGCGAGCAGGGCCTGCAGTTCGTCGGCCCGCTGCCGGCCGAGTTGCAGAACTTCACCTCCTACCTCGCCACCTCGACGAACCCGCAGCCGGCCGCTCAAGCGCATGCCTTGCTGCGCCATCTCGCGAGCCCCGAAGCGAAGGCCGGATACGCCGCAGCGGGCATCGATCAGGCGCCCTGAAAACCCGCCGCGCAGCGGGCTTGCGGCGCAGCCCCTAACATCGCGCGGTCTTCGCCACCGCCCCGCACGATGCCCTATCCCGACCTTGCCTTCCCCCGCGCAGCCCCGGCCGCCGCCGCCCTGCTCGCATCGTGCCTGTCGGCCGCCGCGCTGGCCCAAGCCGCCGACGCGCCCACACTCGAAGCCTGCGCCGCGATCGGCGCTTCGACCGACCGCCTCGCCTGCTACGACAAGCTTGCCGGCCGGGCCACAGCGCCGGCCGTGCCCCCGGCGCAGGAAGCGCTGCCGGTCGCTGCCGCGCCGGCCTCGACCTCGCTGCTCGCGCCCACCGGGGCCACGCTGCCGCAGAGCACCGAACCGAAGGCGCAGACCACACTGATGTCGAAGTACTGGGAGCTGGAGTCGGCCGACAAACGCGGCATCTTCAACTTCGTCGGCTACCGGCCGAACTACGTGCTGCCGATCCACGTCACGAGCCGCATCAACCGTTCGCCGCAGTCGCCGACGCAGGCCGTCGTGGAGCAGCCCGCCTACCGCCGCGAAGAAGCCAAGTTCCAGCTTTCGCTGCGCACCAAGCTCGCGCAGGACGTGCTGCTGCCCGAGGCCGACCTGTGGGTCGGTTTCACGCAGCAGGTGCTGTGGCAGATCTGGAACGGCAAGGACTCCAAGCCCTTTCGCAACAGCGACTACGAGCCCGAGGTGATCTACCTCGTGCCCACACCCCAAAGCTGGCGCGAGCTGCCGCTCGGCTGGCAATGGCGCTACACGCAGTTCGGCCTGGCACACCAGTCGAATGGGCAGTCCGACCCGCTCTCGCGCAGCTGGAACCGGGTCTACCTCGCCAGCGGTTTCGAGCGTGGCGACTGGTCGCTGACGGCGCGCCTCACGCAGCGGCTCAACGAACCGATCGCCACCGACAACAACCCCGACCTGCAGACCTACCGTGGCCGCGGCGAGTTCCAGCTGAACTGGTCGCACGGTGTGCAAACGGCCTCGCTGCTGTACCGCAGCACGCTCCAGGGTTTGAAGTACGGTGCGGTGCAGTTCGAGTGGACCTACCCGATCTACAAGGACCAGCCCAACGGCCTGCGCTGGTTCGTGCAGGCCTTCCGCGGCTACGGCGAAACGCTCACCGACTACAACTTTCGCCAGACCAGCTTCGGCGCCGGCGTGACCTTCCTGCAGTTCTGATCGGGCCGCGTCAGCCGGCCGGTTTCGGCGGCGCGGCCCTGTCGCTCCAGAGCGTGCCGGCCGTCGCCCAGTTCTGCTTGGCGATGTCGAACAGCAGGATGTCGACACTCTCGGGCGACGCGCCGATGGTGCGCACGCAGGCCTCGGTCAGTGCGGCGACGAGCGCGCTCTTCTGCTCGGGTGTGCGGCCTTCGAACATCTCGACTCGGATCGTGGGCATGGTGTTGTCTCTTTCTGGGTTGAAGTTTTTTCAGTGGCGGTAACTCGGGTCGGTTGCGTCCAGGCCGCGCAGCAAGGCCGGCCATTCGATGTCGCCATCGCGCTCGGAGCCGTCGCCGACCCATTGCCTGTAGGTGAGCGCCGCGAGCTCGTCGGACACGACCTGCACGCGCCCGCCGCAGGTGGCCATCGCGCTCAGTTGCGCTTGGGCCGCGCGGTCGAGCAGGTACATCAGCATCCAGGCTTCGGCGACTGTTCGGCCGACCATCAGCGGGCCGTGGTTCTCCAGGATCACACCATCGAGCTGGCCCAGGTTCGCCGCGAGCCGCGCCTGTTCGTCGGCACCGAACGCAAGCCCTTCATAACCATGGCGGCCGAGGCGGCCGTGCAGCCGCATCGCCCATTGCGAAGTCGACTGCAAACCGCCCGGCAACATCGCCAGCGCCACACCGGTGGCGGTGTGCAGGTGCATCACGCACTCGACATCGGGGCGCGCCGTGTGCACCGCACCGTGGATCGCGAAGCCGCTTGGGTTGACGCGGCTGCCGGAGCCGTCGACCACCTCGCCACCTGTGTTGACCTTGACCAGGCTCGACGCGGTGATCTCGTCGAAGCGCGCGCCGAACCGGTTGATCAAATACACGCCCGGCTCGCCCGGCACCGCGGCCGAGAGGTGGGTGTAGACGGTGTCGTCCCAGCCACGCTGCGCGGCCAGCCGGTAAGCGGCAGCGAGGTCGATGCGGACCTGCGCTTCGGTGCGTTCGGGGCGGAGAGTGGGCATGCGGCGACGGGGTTCTGAGGGCCCCGATTGTGCCGCCCGATTTGGGAGTTCAACCTAAAACACCCCCCCAGAACACGACTGCAACGTCCCCATTCGGAGCGATTTTCCGTATGCAGGGAGAGACCTAATCTTCTTGCACTGCCGGAACACACCCCGGCGAGGAACCGCACCATGATCCGACCCGCCTTGTACGCCGCGCTGCTGATCTTGCTCGCCACGCTGCCAGCGCACGGCGCCGACACCACGCTCGGCGTGATCACCATCGTCGAAGGCGATCTGGTGGTGCTGCGCGACACGCACGAGCTGGTTGCCGCCGAGGGCCTGCGCCTGCGCAGCGACGACATCGTACGCAGCCGCGACACCACCCGCCTTGCCCGCATCGAGCTCGACGACGGCAGCGTGCTCGACCTCGGCCCCGCCACCGAACTGATGCTGCAGCCGCGCGCCTTCACCGCACCGGCCGAGCGCGGCTTGTCGCTGTACCTGCTGCGCGGCTGGCTCAAGCTGGCGACCGCGCCCGCCAAGGGTGCTTCGAGCGTGGCCCTGGCCATGCCGCAGCTCGGGGTGGCGCGGCTGGCAGGCAGCGCGGTCGTGCGCGCCACGCCGGAGGCCTCGCTCGTGTTCGTCGAAACCGGCAGGGCCGAGGTGTTCGAGCGGGCCAGCGGCCAGCCCGCCGGCCCGCACATGCTGAAAGACGGCGACGCTTTCGTGGCCCGCAGCGCGCTGCCCGGCGCGCTGCTGCGGCGGCCGCCGGCCGACCTGATCGACGGGCTGCCGCGCGCCTTCGCCGACTCGCTGCCACGCCGCGCCGCGCTGTGGCAGGGCCGCGTGGTCGAGCCCGGCGCGAGCACCGAGCCGGGCTACCCGAGCCTGGCGCCCTGGATCAATGCCGAAGCGCTGCTGCGGCCGGCGTTCGTGCAGCGCTTCGCTCCCTTGGCACGCGAGCGGCGCTTTCGCAGCAGCCTGGTCGCCGAGCTGCGCGCGCACCCGGAATGGACACGCACGCTGTTCCCCGAAAAATTCAAACCCAAGCCCGTGGTGACGGCGGCGGCGCGCCGCACCGCCGCACCCATCACCGGGCCGGCGGCCGCGCCCGCCACCGAACCCACGATCGCGCAAGCCCCCAAGTCGGAGACCCCATGAAACTCTTGTTCAAGTTCAACCTCGTGTTCCTGATCGTCTTCCTGATCGGGCTGGCCGCCACCGGCGCGCTCACGCGCCGCCTGCTCGAACGCAACGCGCAAGACGAAGTGCTGCAGCAGGCGCGTTTCCTGTTCGACAAGGCGCTGGCGGTGCGCGCCTACACCTCCAAGCAGGTGGCGCCGCTGCTCGAGACGCAGATGAAATACGCCTTCCTGCCGCAGTCGGTACCGGCTTTTTCGGCCACCGAAGTGCTGGCCGCGCTGCAGAAGAACCACGCCGAGTACAGCTACAAGGAAGCCACCATCAACCCGACCAACCCGCGCGACCGGGCGATCGAATGGGAAGCCGACGTGATCGGTGAATTCCGCAAGTCGGCCGACGCGAAAGAGTTCATCGGCCAGCGCGACACGCCGGCCGGCCGCGCGCTCTACATCGCCCGCCCGATCAAGATCACCGACGGCGCCTGCCTGCGCTGCCACAGCACGGTCGACGCCGCGCCGCGCACGCTGGTCGACAAGTACGGCCCGGCCAACGGCTTCGGCTGGCAGCTGAACGAAGTCGTCGGGGCACAGCTCGTCTCGGTGCCGATGGCGGTGCCGCTGGCGCGTGCCCACGACGCCTGGCTCTTGTTCATGGGCATGCTCTCGGCCGTGTTCGCGACCATCGCCATCGTGCTCAACCTGATGCTGTGGTGGCTGGTGATCCGCCCGGTGATGCAGCTCTCGGGCATCGCCGACCGTGTCAGCCTGGGCGAGCTCGGCGCACCGGCGTTCAACGCCGCGGCACGCGACGAGATCGGCCGCCTCGCCATCTCGTTCAGCCGCATGCGCAAGAGTCTGGTGCAGGCTTTGCGGCTGCTTGAGGCCTCTCCGGCATGAGCGCCCGGCCCATGTTCGGCGACCCGGCGCAGCCGTTGTTGCAGCGCCTGGGCAAGTACGAGATCGTCGGCGTGCTCGGCCAGGGCGCGATGGGCATCGTCTACAACGCGATCGACCCGCACATTCACCGGCGCGTCGCGGTCAAGGCGATCCGCTCGCCACTGCTCGGGCCTGGCGCACACGACCTGATGGCCGCGCAGCGTTTCAAGACCGAAGCGCAGGCTGCGGGCCGGCTGTGCCACCCGAACATCGTCTCGGTCTACGAGTACGGCGAATCGGGCGAAGACCGGTTCATCGCGATGGAATACGTGCACGGCGTGTCGCTGCTCGAACTCACCGCGCAAGGCCGGCGCCTGCCGCTCGACGACGTGAACAGCCTGATCCTGCAGTTGCTCGACGCCCTCGAGTGCGCGCACGAACAAGGGGTGTGGCACCGCGACATCAAACCCGCGAACCTGCTCGTCACGCCCGACGGGCGGCTGAAGGTGACCGACTTCGGCATCGCGCGGATCGAAGCGTCCGACCTCACCCAACCGAGCTCGGTGCTCGGCTCGCCGGGTTACATGGCGCCCGAGCGTTACACCGGTGAGGCCCCCGACTGCCGCGTCGACATCTTCTCGTGCGGCGTGCTGTATTACGAGCTGCTCACCGGCACGGCGGCGTTTCGCGGCAGCAGCAGCCAGATGATGTACCAGGTGCTGCACGAGACCCCGCCCGGGCCGTCGACACTGGCGATCGACAACCCGCCGCCGGAGCGTTTCAACGCCATCGTCGCGCGCGCGCTGGCGCGTCGACCCGAAGACCGTTACGCCAACGCCGCGCAGATGCGCGCTGCATTGCTCGAAACCGCGGGGCAGCCGATCCCGCCGCATGTGTCGGTTGCTACGATGATCGCGCCACGCCCGTCCAGCGACGAAGCGCCGACCGAGCTGCTGGCACGCGGCACGCCGAGCTTGCCCGGCATCGAACCCGCCCGCACTTCACCCGGTGTTTCGAGCCCGGCGGCCGCGCCGGTCTGGGACCCCGCCCTGCTGAGCGCGATCGAAGCCGTGCTGGTCACCCACCTGGGGCCGGTGGCACGCCTGGTCTTGCGCGACACGGCCCGGCGCTGCCCGGACGCGCACGCGCTGGTGGCGCGCATCGCGGCCGAGTCGCTCGAGGCCGACGAGCGTGATGCGTTCTTGGCGCGCGCCCAGCCGCTGCTGCCAGCGCGCGACACGGCCGCTTCACCGGCCCTGCCCGACACGAAAGCGCTGCCCGTTCTCGGCAGCACTCCAATGGCGGCGGGTGTGGCGGACATGGCCTGCCGGCTGCTGACGCAACACATCGGTCCCATCGCCGGCGTGATCGTGCGGCGTGCCGCAGCGAGGGCCACCAGCCGCGAGCAGTTCTTCACCGAGCTGGCCGACGAAGCCGGCGACGACACCGACCGCAAGCAGCTGCTGGCGCAGCTCTGGCGCATCGAATGACGCCGGCCCGCGCTACGGCCCGAGGCGGTCGTTCACCAGCACCTGGCGCAGCAAGCCGCACAGTTCTTCGACGGTATTTTCTTTCTGCAGCAAGTGCTGCACGCCGGCGCTCGCGGCAGCGGCACGCAGCTCTTCGGACAAATAGCCCGAGCTGATGACGACCGGCAGCCCCGGCCGGATCGCACGCGCGGCACGCGCCACTTCGATGCCCGAGCCGCCCGGCATGTTGTAGTCGGTGACGACGATGTCGAAGCCGGCCGGGTCCTCGCGCAGCGAAGCCACGGCGGTCAGCGCGTCACGGCAGATGCTCACGCGGTAACCCGCGTTTTGCAGCAAGCCTTGCACCACCACGAGCATCATGTCGTCGTCATCGACGTAGAGCACATGCTGGCCTTCGCCGCGCGGCGGCACCGCGCCATTGCTCGGAGCGGGTGGCGCGTCTTCGGCACGGGCAGCGAGCGGCAACAGCACGTGAAACACGCTGCCCTCGCCCGGCACGCTGTCGACCGTGATCGCGCCACCGTGCTCGGCCACGATGCCATGCACCACCGACAGGCCCAGCCCCGTGCCTTCGGCCGTGGTCCGGGTGGTGAAAAAAGGCTCGAAGATGCGTGCCTGCGTGGCTTCGTCCATGCCGACGCCGTTGTCTCGCACCCAGAGGTGAGCGCAGTCGCCGCTCGGGCCTTGCACGCCGTCGGCCCCTAGCCGCTCGGGCGGCGAGAGGTGCTCCAGCCCCACCTCGATGCGGCCTGCGACCTGCCGCACCGCGAACGACGCATTGGTGCACAGGTTCATCACGACCTGCTGGATCTGGGTGGCGTCGGCGTTCACCCACAGCGGTGCTTCGCTCAGGCGCAGATCGATGCTCACGCCGACCGGCAGCGTGGTGCGCAGCAAGGCAATGGTTTCTTCGAGCACCGGCTGCAAGGGCTGCACGACCAGGTCGTGCGGCTGGCGCCGGCTGAACGCGAGGATCTGCTGCACCAGGCTGCGCGCGCGGCCACCGGCCTGGCGGATCTGCGCCAGCCGCGCCTGGGCGGGGTGCCCCGGCCCGAGGTCTTGCCGGGCCAGTTCGAGGTTGCCGAGAATCGCACCGAGGATGTTGTTGAAATCGTGCGCGATGCCGCCGGCGAGCGTGCCGATGGCCTGCATCTTGTGGGTTTCGCGCAGCTGCGCTTCGAGCACCTGGCGCTGGATTTCGGCGCGCCGGCTGTCGGTGATGTCGGTCGCCTGCACGACGAAACAATCGACCTCGCCAGCCGCGTTCTTCACAGCCGTGATCGCCGCGGCCGCCACACGCCTCTCGCCCGACGAGGAGTTGAAAACGTCCTCGTTGAGCAAGGGGCCGTCGGCCAGGGCAGCCCGTTTCAGGCGCTCGGGCCAGAGCGTGTGCGCGTCCGGCACGTTCTGCCACCAGACCGTTTCCCAGAACAAACGACCGATGATCTGATCGGCCGGTACGGCCCCGTCACGCAGCGTCAGCTGTTCGCTGATCTCGGTCACATGACCCTGCGGCGACAGAATCACCATGAACTGGAACTGCTGGTCGAAGACGCTGCGAAAGCGCTGCGCGGCGACATGCAGTTCGCCCCGGGCCTGGCGTAAAAATGCGCGCTCGGTGTGCAGCTGGGTTCGCAGCCGGCGGATCGTCGCCATCGCTGCCGCGGTGGGCGCAGGGGCGTCGGCGGGTTCCGAACGGCGGCGGGGTGGGCGCATGGGCAGCGTGTGGACCCGGCGGGCGCGAAGCGGATTCTTCGCGGCGTCAGGGGTCGCGCCGCAGTCTAGATCAGGAGTTCACCGCGATGGTGTTCCGATTGCCCGGCGATGTGAAACATGCCCCGTCAATGGGTGGAAAACGCGGCGTGGGCGAGTTGCGCGGCGAGCGCGTTGTGGCGCTCGACCAATACCGGCAGCTCCAGCGTGGCGAGGCGGCCGTCGCGCACGACGACGCAGCCGTCGACGATCGAATGCTGGATGCGCGGCACGTGGCAGAACAGCAGCGCCGCGAGCGGGTCGTGCAAGGCACCGGCCACGCCGATCTCGCCGAGCGGCACGGTCACGATGTCGGCGGCCATGCCGACCGCGAGCGCGCCGATGTCGTCGCGGCCCAGCACCTTGGCACCACCCAGCGTCGCGATCTCGAGCGCTTCGCGTGCGCTCATCGCCGAGGGGCCTTTCACAGGACCGTGCGCGACACGTTGCAGCAGCATCGCCATGCGGGTTTCGCCGAGCATGTGGCCGGCGTCGTTCGATGCCGCGCCATCGACGCCGATGCCGACCGACACACCCGCATCACGCATCGCGCGGATCGGCGCGATGCCCGAGGCCAGCCGCATGTTCGAGCACGGACAATGCGCAACACCGGTGCCGGTGCGCGCGAAGAGCGCAATGCCGGCCGCGTCGAGCTTCACGCAGTGCGCGCACCACACGTCGGGGCCGAGCCAGCCGAGTTGTTCGGCGTATTCGGCCGGGGTGCAGTTGAACTTCTCGCGCGTGTAGTTGATGTCGTTGTCGTTCTCGGCCAAGTGCGTGTGCAAGGACACGCCATGCTCGCGGGCGAGCACCGCCGAGTCGCGCATCAATTCGCGGCTGACGGAAAACGGCGAACACGGCGCGACCACGATGCGCTGCATTGCGAAGCGCCCCGGCTTGTGCCAGCGCTCGATCAAGCGCTGCGTGTCTTTCAGAATATCTTCTTCACGTTCGACCACGCGGTCGGGCGGCAAGCCGCCCTGGCTCTGGCCGACGCTCATCGAGCCGCGCGCAGCGTGAAAGCGCATGCCGATCTGCGCGGCGGCCTCAATGCTGTCGTCGAGCCGCACACCGTTGGGGTAGATGTAGAGGTGGTCGCTGCTGGTCGTGCAGCCCGACAGCAGCAGCTCGGCCATCGCAGCCTGCGTCGAGACGCGCACCATCTCCGGCGTGAGGTTCGCCCAGATCGGGTACAGGCCCTGCAGCCAGCCGAACAGTTCGTTGTCCTGCACACAGGCGCGGGTCAGCGTCTGGTACATGTGGTGGTGCGTGTTGACGAGGCCGGGGATCACGATCTGGTCATGCGCGTCGATCACCTCGTCGGCCGTGGCCGGCAGCTCGCTGCTGGCACCCACCGCTTCGATCACGTTGTCGCGCACGAGCACCGCGCCGCCAGCGATCTCGCGCCGCTGCGCGTCCATCGTGACGAGCAGACGCGCGTTGCGGATCAACAGCGTCGACATGCCCGAACGCTCAGTGCGCCTCGGCCAGCTTGGCCGCTTCGATCGCGTCGGCCGCGCCACCCTTGCTGCCATTGAAATACAGGTTCAGCGCAACCGCCGCCACCGCCGTCAGCAGAATCCCCGACTCGAGCAGCGGGTGCAGCGCGTGCGGCATCTGCTGGCTCCAGCGTGGCGCCACCAGCGGGATCATGCCGGCGCCGATCGCGATGGCCACGATGTACAGGTTGTGGCGGTTGTTCTTGAAGTCGACGTTGGCGAGGATGCGGATGCCGGTCGCCGCGACCATGCCGAACATCACGAGGCCGGCGCCGCCGAGCACGAACTGCGGCACCGATTCGACCAGCGCCGCCATCTTCGGCAGCATGCCGAGCACGACCATGATGATGCCGGCCGACACGCAGACCCAGCGCGAGCGCACGCCGGTCACGCCGACCAGGCCCACGTTCTGCGAGAAGCTGGTGTACGGGAAGGTGTTGAACAGGCCGCCGATCAAAGTGCCCAGGCCGTCGGTGCGCAGGCCGGCGCTCAGCTCGGTCTGATCGATGGGCTTGCCGGTGATGTCGGACAGGGCCAGGAACATGCCCAGCGACTCGATCATCACGACGATCATCACGAGCGTCATGGTCAGCACCATCACGATGTCGAAAGTGGGCACGCCGAAGGCGAAGGGCGTGACCACGTCGAACCAGTGCGCCTTTCCGACCTTGTCGAAACCCATCTTGCCCAATGCCACGGCGAGCACGCAGCCCGCCACGATGCCGAGCAGCACCGAGATGTTGGCGAGAAAGCCGCGCGAGTAGCGTGTGATCAGCAAGATCACGACGAGCACGAACGCGGCGATCGCCATGTTGTCGAGCGCGCCGTAGTTCAGGTTGTCGAGCATCGGGATCGGGCCGGGCAGCTTCATCACCGGCGCCGAAGCGCCCGGTGCCACCGATGCGGCGGCGGCCGCAGCGGTCGCCTTCGCGCCGTCGACCATCGCCACCAGCTTGGGCACGTCCACGCTCTGCGCCAGCGGCGCCGGCCCGCCCATCGCCCAACCGATGCCCACGCGCATCAGGCTGATGCCGATCACCGCGATGATGGTGCCGGTGACGACTGGCGGAAAATAGCGCAGCAGCCGGCCCATCACCGGCGCGATCAATATCGACAGGATGCCGGCGCCGATGATGGCGCCGAAGATCGCGCGCGCACCGTCGGGGCCGGGCACCTGGTTGGCCATCGCGACCATCGGGCCGACCGACGCGAAGGTCACGCCCATCATCACCGGCAGCTTGATGCCGAACCAGCGGCTCATGCCGAGCGACTGGATCAGCGTGACCAGGCCGCAGCAGAACAGGTCGGCCGAGATCAGCAGCGCCACCTGCTCGGGCGTGAGCTTGAGCGCGCGGCCCACGATCAGCGGCACGGCCACGGCGCCGGCGTACATCACGAGCACGTGCTGCAGGCCGAGTGCCGCGAGGCGCGGCACGGGCAGGACTTCGTCGACGGGGTGCACGGTGGTGGTCGCCATGGTTCTTCCTCCGGAATCGTTGTTGAATGGGTGGCGCTGTTATTTCGTCGGCGCACCAGCGTTGAACCAGCGCCCGATCAGCGCCCGTTCGGCGTCGGTGATCTGGGTCGCGTTGTTCATCGGCATGGCCTTGAGCACCACGGCCTGCTGATACATCTGCTGCGCGAACTTGCCGACCAGTTCCGGCGTGTGGAACGCGACACCCTTGCTCTGCAGCTGTTCGTTGTGGCACATCGCGCAGCGCTGGTCGAGCACCTGGCGCAGCTCGGCGTAGGTCACCTGCGCGACGGCCGCCACCTTGGGTTGCGGCGC
The DNA here is from genome assembly GCA_025359585.1 of Rhizobacter sp. Taxonomy (GTDB): domain Bacteria; phylum Pseudomonadota; class Gammaproteobacteria; order Burkholderiales; family Burkholderiaceae_C; genus LMDS01. The sequence continues at coordinate 12,794 of JANYFX010000229.1, forward strand.
CGGCGCGAGCCACACGGCCAGGCCGACGATGAGCGCCGTTCCGACGCCCGCGTAGACCCACGGCACCGGCTTGCCCTGCACCAGCGCCTTGTGGCGCGCCACGAAGGAATGGCGGATCAGCGCGCCGGCCAGCATGATCAAGACCAGCACTGCCCAGTTGTGCGGCGCGCCGTACAGGAAACCGTAGTGGTTGCTGAGCATCGCGATCAACACCGGCAGCGTGAAGTAGGTGTTGTGCACGCTGCGCTGCTTGGCGCGCTGGCCGTGGATCGGGTCGACCGCCTCACCGGCCTTGAGCTGCTTGATCACCGTGCGCTGGCCGGGAATGATCCAGAAGAACACGTTGGCGCTCATCGTCGTCGCGAGCATCGCGCCGACCAGCAGGAACGCGGCGCGCCCCGCGAACAACTGGCACGCGAGCCAGGATGCGAACACGACGAACAGCGTGACGCCGATGCCGACGATGCGGTCGCCGCCTTCGCGCTGGCCGAACAGGCGACAGATCACGTCGTACACGACCCAGCACACGACGAGGAAACCGAGTGCCGCAGCGATGGCGCCGGGGCTCGACCACGCGTACAGGCTCTTGTCGATCAGGAAGGTGCTGGCCTGGTACAGGTAGAGCACCGAAAAGAGTGCGAAGCCCGAGAGCCAGGTGGCGTAACTTTCCCAGTAGAACCAGTGCAGGTGTTCGGGGATGACTTTCGGTGCGACCGTGTACTTCTGCGGGTGGTAGAACCCGCCGCCGTGCACGGCCCAGAGCTCGCCGCCGACGCCCTTTTCCTTCAACACCGGATCGAGCGGCGGCGTGAGGCTGTTGTCTAGAAAGACGAAGTAGAAGGACGAGCCGATCCAGGCGATGGCCACGATCACGTGGGTCCAGCGCAGCAGCAGGTTCACCCAGTCGAGAACATATGCATCCATGCGGGCAGTCGCTCCTGTTGGCAGCACAAGCCGGTGCCGAATCTCAAACAGCAAATATCGGGCCTGTGTGATCCCTTGCCACAGCGGGCTCTGCAAGGAGTGAACGTCACGACCCGTGGTGAACGGGGCTCCGCGGCGACGCAGTCAAAAGTGTATACACTTCATTAGACCCATTGCATACGGGATTACCCGACAACCATCTCAGCTGCCGCGATAGGTCGAGTAGGCCCAAGCGCTCGCAAGCAAAGGCACGTGGTAGTGCTGGCCCACCGTGGCCAGGCCGAAGTCGAGCGGCACTTCGTCGAGGAACGGCGGTTCGGCCAGCGTTTCGCCGCGCGCGCGGAAGTAGGCCGCCACGGCGAACACGAGCCTGTAGGCGCCGGGCTGGAACGACGCGCCCTCCAGCAGCGGCGCGTCGGCCCGACCGTCGTGGTTCAGCGTGATCGACTTGATCAGCGCCGGCGTGCCGCCGCTCATGCTGTACAGGCGCACCGCCATGCCGGCGGCAGGGCAGCCGTTGGCGGTGTTGAGCA
>JANYFX010000234.1 GCA_025359585.1 Rhizobacter sp.
CCGGTGGCCCGGTGACGCGCTGGGCGATCACGAATTCCTCTTCCTCGCTCGGATAGTCGACCAGCACCTTCATCATGAAGCGGTCGACCTGCGCCTCGGGCAGCGGGTAGGTGCCCTCCTGCTCGATCGGGTTCTGGGTCGCCATCACGAGGAAGGGTTCGGGCACCTTGTGCGTCTCGCCGGCGATCGTGACCTGGCGCTCCTGCATCACCTCGAGCAGCGCGCTCTGCACCTTGGCGGGCGCCCGGTTGATCTCGTCGGCCAGCAACAGGTGCGTGAACACCGGGCCGAGCGAGGTGCTGAACTCGCCGGTGCGCGGGTTGAAGATGCGCGTGCCCACGAGGTCGGCCGGCACCAGGTCGGGCGTGAACTGGATGCGCTTGAAGGTGCCGCGCAGCGTGGCGGCGAGTGTCTTCACGGTCAGTGTCTTGGCCAGGCCCGGCACGCCTTCGACCAGCAGGTGGCCTTGCGCGAGCATCGCCACCATCACACGTTCGAGAAAGTGGTCTTGCCCCACGACCACGCGCTTGACTTCGTAGAGGATGGACTCCATCAGCGTGGAGGCCTGGGAGCTGGTGCTGCTGCTGTCGTTCGGCGTTTGCATGCGCTTCGTGCTCGGTGTGAAGTTCAGAACGGGGGCATGCCGGCGGCGGCCGCCGCGTTTTCTATCGGTACCGCAAAGCCGATGCCGATGAACACCCGCTGGCGCGACGGGTTCAGGATGGCGGTGACGATGCCGACCACCTCGCCGTCCATCGTGACCAGCGGGCCGCCGGAATTGCCGGGGTTGGCGGCGGCGTCGAACTGGATCAGGTTGGTCAGCATCTGCTGGCCTTCGGGTGAGCGGAACTCGCGCTTCAGGCCCGAGACCACGCCGGCCGAGGCCGAAGGCCCGATGCCGAACGGGAAACCCACCGCCAGCACCTGGTCGCCGGGCGCGAGGTCGGCGGTCGAGCGCATGGTCGCGGCTTCGAGGTCGTCGGGGATGGTCTTGGCGCGCAGCACCGCCAGGTCGTTCTGCGGCTGCGTGCTGACGACCATGGCCTCGGATTCGCTGCCGTCCATGAAGGTGACCTTGACGCGCTTGGCGCCGTTGATCACATGCAGGTTGGTGAGGATGGTGCCGTTGTCGATGATGACGACGCCCGTGCCGACACCGCGCTCGGCCTGCGCGTTGGCCTTGTCGTCGCTGCCGTCGTCGCCTTCGGTCATCAGGCCGACCACGCGCACCACCGAGCCGATGACGGCGTCGTAGGCCTTGGTGGCGGGCGAGGGCAGGGGTTTTTCGTCGAGCGACTGGCGCATGGCCGCGTCGATCTGCTTGAACGTGAGGGCGGGTTCTTTCGGCCCGAAGGAGCCGTTGAAGACGATCGCCGCGAGCACCAGCAGCAGCACCGTGGCAGCCCAGAGCCGGCGTTCGTGGCGGGTGGCGAAGGCGCCGAGCCGCGACGCACGGCCCGGGGGCGAGGCGACAGGCGCGGCGTCGGCCTCGATGACCGAGGCCGATGCCCGAGAGCGGCTGTAAAGCGGTGCCTTTTTCATCATCTGCATCCCGATTGGCGCATGTGATTCGACCCGTTTGGCGCACCGGCGAGACCGGCCCCGGGTGCGGCGCCGCAACAGTAGCACGGACGCGCATTCCCTGTGTCGGCGTGCGGCTTGCTCGGCGCCGGGCAAGGCATGATGGCGGCCATGTGGACCGACACGCACTGCCACCTCGACGCCCCGGAGTTCGACGCCGACCGGGGCGACGTGGTGCTGCGCGCCCGCGCCGCCGGCGTGGCGCAGGTCGTCGTGCCGGCGGTCGAGGTGGCGAACTTCGAGACGGTGCGGGCGCTGGCGCACGCTCACAGTTTCGCCTATGCGCTGGGCATTCACCCGCTGTACGTGGACCGTGCACGGGACGACGATTTGCAGCGGCTCCGTGAAGCGCTGCTTGCTCACCGCGACGACCGACGCCTCGTGGCGGTCGGCGAGATCGGCCTCGATCACTTCGTGCCGGGCCTCGACCCGGTGCGCCAGGAGCACTTCTACCTGGCCCAACTCGAACTCGCCCGCGAGTTCGAGCTGCCCGTCATCCTGCACGTGAGGCGTTCGGCCGACACCTTGCTCAAGCACCTGCGCGTCGTCCAAGGGTGGGGCGGCATCGCCCACGCTTTCAACGGCAGCGAGCAGCAGGCACTGGCCTTCGTCGGCCTCGGTTTCAGGCTCGGCTTCGGCGGTGCCACGACCTTCGAGCGTGCGCTGCAGATTCGCCGTCTCGCGCAGACTTTGCCGATGGAAGCGATCGTGCTCGAGACCGACGCGCCCGACATTCCGCCGCACTGGCTCTACCGCACGGCCGAGCAGCGCGCGGCCGGCGTTACCTCGCGCAACGAGCCCGGCGAGTTGCCGCGCATCGCGGCCACGCTGGCCGAACTGCGCGGCCTGTCGCTCGATGAACTTGCGGCAGCCACCACGGCGAACGCCCGCGCCGCCTTGCCCGGCCTGGCCCGCCTGACCGGCTGATGGCCGGCTTGCTGCAAGGCCTCGGGCCGGTGGTGGACGTGAACACGCGCCTCGTCGTGCTCGGCAGCTTTCCCGGCGTGGCGTCTCTGAACGCGCAACAGTACTACGGCCACCCGCGCAACCACTTCTGGCCGATTCTCTCGGCGATCTGGGGCGTCGATCTGCTGCCGCTGGCCTATGCCCGGCGCATCGACGCGATCCGCGCGCGCGGCCTCGGCCTGTGGGACGTGTACGCCCGCTGCGAGCGCGAAGGCAGCCTCGACAGCGCGATCGAACACGCGCAGTTCAACGACCTCGCGAGCCTGAAGACCCGCGCGCCGCAGCTGCAGGCCATCGCCCACAACGGCGGCGAATCGGCACGCGCGCTCAAGCACACACAATCGCTGGGCGTGGCGGTGCACCGCCTGCCCTCGACCAGCCCGGCCAACGCGAGCTGGAGCTTCGCGCGCAAGCTGGCCGCGTGGCGCGCGGTCCTCGAAGAACACGGAGTCGCATGAAAGAGAAACAACCCGAGCTGGCCCCGGCCACGATCTCCGAGGCCGACGGCGTGCGCTACCTGCACCTGGGCACACCCTGGGTGCAGGGTGCGATGCGCATCCGCCAGTCGCTGAAGCTCGAACTCGACTACGTGCAACGCATGATGGCGTGGATGCTGCTGCGGCCTGCGTCGGAATTGACGAACGGCGAAGCGGTGCAACTCGGTCTCGGCGCTGCCGCGATCACGCGGTTCTGCCACAGCACGCTGCGCATGCGCACTACCGCGGTCGAACTCAACCCGACCGTGGTCCTGGCCTGTCGGATGTTCTTTCACCTGCCCGAAGACTCGGCGCGGCTGCAGGTGTTGCAGATGGACGCGGCCTCTTACGTGGGCGACGCCGGCCGGGCCGATTCGGTGCAGGCCCTGTGCGTGGACCTCTACGACCACGATGCCGCCAGCCCGGTGCTCGACAGCGAAGCCTTCTACCGTGACTGCCACCGCGTGCTCTCCGACGGTGGCGTGATGAGCGTGAACCTGTTCGGCCGCGATGCCAGCTTCGAGCGCAGCGCACAGCGCATCGCGGCGGCCTTCGGCGCCACGCAGGTCTGGAGCCTGCGGCCGACGAAAGAGGGCAACACCATCGTTGTCGGGCTGAAGAACGCGCCGATGCCCGACCGCACTGCGCTCGAGCTGCGCGCCGAGGCCATCGAAAAACGCTTCAAGCTGCCGGCGAAGAAATGGCTGCGCATGATCCGCCCGCTGGCCTCGACCGGCGCCTTGACCAGCGACACGACCGCGGCATGATTTCACGCCGACACAAAGCGGACACTCGGGCGCGCCCGGCGCGGAGTACGCTACGGCCCTTGCTCATCTTGCCGGCCGCCCGCCGAAGGCACCGTCTCTTACCGCACGCATGAACGCAGCCATCCGCCCCAAAGCCCTCGCCCAGGCCAGCAAGCTCGAAATGAGCTTGCTGCTCAACTGGTTGCGTGAAGACAAGGTGATCAGCCCGGAAGACGCCGTCGAGACCGCGCGGCGTTTTTCCACCAGCCACAGCGCGCAGCACCCGATCACGCGGCTGGCCAGCGCCGGGCTGATGCGCAGCGGCAGCACCAAGGCGCTCGACGCCGAAGTCATCACCGAGTGGCTCGCCAAACGCAACGGCATGGTCTATCTGCGCATCGACCCGCTCAAGGCCGACGTGGGCCGGGTCTCCGAGGTCATGTCGATCACCTACGCCGAGCGGCGCCGCGCGCTGCCGCTCAACGTGGGCGCGACCGAAGTGACGATCGCGACCTGCGAGCCGCTCGACATCGGCTGGGTCTCCGAGATCGAAGGCCACACGCGCAAGACCGTCAAGCTGGTGATCGTGAGCCCGCTGGAGTTGAAGCGCTACACGACCGAGTTCTACACACTCTCGCGCTCGGTGCGCAACGCGACCAAGACCGGCGAAGCGTCGGCGGCCGCGAGCTTCGAGCAACTGGTCGAGCTCGGCCGCACCAACAAGGCCCTCGACGCCAACGACCAGGGTGTCGTGCAGGTGGTCGACTGGCTGTGGCAATACGCGATCGACCAGCGCGCCTCGGACATTCACCTCGAGCCGCGCCGCGAACGCAGCGTGATCCGCTTTCGCATCGACGGCGTGATGCAGACCGTCTACCAGCTGCCGCCCGGGGTGATGAACGCGATGATCGCGCGCGTGAAGCTGCTCGGCCGCATGGACGTGATCGAGAAGCGCCGCCCGCTCGACGGCCGCATCAAGACCCGCAACCCTGCCGGCGACGAAGTCGAAATGCGCTTGTCGACCTTGCCGACCGCGTTCGGCGAGAAGATGGTGATGCGCATCTTCGACCCCGAGACCACGGTGAAAGAACTCGAAGGCCTGGGCTTCGGCAGCCACGACGGCAAACGCTGGGAAGAGCTGGTCGCCAAACCGAACGGCATCATCCTGCTGACCGGGCCGACCGGTTCGGGCAAGACCACCACGCTGTATTCCACGCTGCGGCGGCTCGCGACCGACGAGGTCAACGTCTGCACCATCGAAGACCCGATCGAAATGATCCAGCCCGCGCTGAACCAGACGCAGGTGCAGCCGCTGATCGACCTGAACTTCGCCGAAGGCCTGCGCGCCCTCATGCGGCAGGACCCGGACATCATCATGGTCGGCGAAATCCGCGACCTCGAAACGGCGGAGATGGCGATCCAGGCCGCACTCACCGGCCACCTCGTGTTCAGCACGCTGCACACGAACGACGCGCCCTCGGCCGTCACGCGCCTCACCGACCTCGGCGTGGCGCCGTACATGGCCGCGTCGACGCTGATCGGCGTGCTCGCGCAGCGCCTCGTGCGCACGCTGTGCGTGAACTGCAAACAGCCCGATGAAGAAACCTCGCGCGAGGCGCTCGACGAAGCCATCAAGCCGTGGCGCCTGAACGGCAGCGTCAAACCGTACAAGCCGGTCGGCTGCCTCGACTGCCGCATGACCGGTTACCGCGGCCGTGCCGGCTTGTACGAGCTGCTGACGGTGACCGATGCGGCGCGAGCCCACATCCACCCCGTGCCCGACATCGACAAGCTGCGGCGCCAGGCCGTGAAAGACGGCTTGCGCCCGCTGCGCCTGGCCGGTGTGATGAAGGTCGCCGAAGGCGTGACCACGCTCGAAGAAGTGCTGCGCGTCACCTTGCCCTGGGAGTGACGACGGGCGCTCGCGCCACACGATGGGCGTGCTGTTTCGCTACGTACAAACCACACATGCCGTGGGGTCTCGCGTGCCTAGAATCGCGGGCAACCAAGAAGACGAGCGAGGAGCGCAGCGTGAAGATCAAAAGTCAAAGAGACTTCTTTTCCGGATTGATGTTCGTCGTGGTCGGCGTGGTCTTCGCCGTCGGCGCCACCAACTACTCCATGGGCAGCTCGGCGCGGCCGGGCGCGGGTTATTTCCCGCTGATCCTGAGCGTCATCATGGCGATCCTCGGGGCCGTCGTGCTCTTCAAGTCGCTCACGATCGAGACCGAAGACGGCGACCCGATCGGCTCGTTCGCATGGCGCCCGCTGATCGTCATCTGCGTGGCGATCGCCGTGTTCGGCCTGGCGTTGCCGCGGCTGGGCATGTTCGCGACCATTCCGCTGCTGATCATCATGGTCAGCTTCGCCGGTGACGAATTCAGCTGGAAGGGCGTGATCGCCAGCTCGATCGTGCTCACGGCCGGCTCATGGGTCATCTTCATCTGGGGTTTGAACCTGACGATTCCGCTCAAGCCCGCCTTCATGGGCGGCTGAACCCGAACGTCACGGAGACAACACGATGGACTTGCTCAACAACCTCGCGCTCGGTTTCGGCGTGGCCTTCACGCTGCAGAACCTGACCTACGCGTTCTTCGGCTCGGTGCTCGGCACCCTGATCGGCGTGCTGCCCGGCCTCGGCCCCGTCGCCACGATCGCGATGCTGCTGCCCTCGATCTACGCGCTCGACGCCACGCCCGCACTCATCATGCTGGCCGGCATCTATTACGGCGCGCAGTACGGCGGCTCGACCAC
>JANYFX010000239.1 GCA_025359585.1 Rhizobacter sp.
CCGACGGGCCGAAGATCACGGTGCGGCGCTCGCTCGTCTTGAAACGAACGCGCAGGTCGAAACTGCGGCGCTCGCTGCGCACGGTCTTGTGGATGTCGACATCGAAGCTCATGTCAGTGGCGCCCCGCAGGTGCCAGGCGCCCGGCCGCGAGCAGCACCACGATGCAGGTGATCGAGGTGATGGCGACGAGGAAGTTGGCCGTGTCGTCCTGGCCGGCCTGCACCGCTTCGTAGACCGCGACCGACAGCGTCTGGGTGCGGCCCGGAATGCTGCCGGCCACCATCAGCGTGGCGCCGAACTCGCCCAGCGAACGTGCGAACACCAGCAACACGCCGGCCAGAATGCCTGGCCAGGCCATCGGCACCGTGATGCGGAAGAACACCGCCCACTCGTTCAAGCCGAGCACGCGCGCCGCTTTTTCGAGCTGCGGGTCGACCGCCTCGAAAGCCGTGCGTGCCGACTTCAGCACCAGCGGAAAAGCGACGATGGTCGCGGCGATCACCGCGCCTTGCCAGGTGAAGATCAGGTTGATGCCGAAGGTGCTTTGCAGCCAGTGGCCGAGCCAGCCACGCTTGCCGATCACCACGAGCAGGTAGTAGCCCATCACCGTGGGGGGCAGAACCAGCGGCAGCGTCAGCACCGCATCGACGAACTCGCGCCCGAGGAAGTCGCGCCGCGCCAGCAGCCAGCCGACCGCCACGCCGAGCACCAGGTTGATCGCGGTGGCCCACCCCGCGACTTTCAGCGTCAGCAGCAGCGTGATCCATACCGAGGCATCCATCAGCAGCTTGTCAGGGTTTGCTGAAGCCGTAACGCGCCAGAACCGCCTGCGACGCGGGCGTGAGCAGGAAGTCGAGGAACTTGCGCGCCGCGTCCGGGTTCGGGCTGCCGGCGACCGACGCGATCGGGTAGGTGATCGGGGTCTCGGTCGGTACCGTCGCCACCACCTTGACCTTGTCTTTCATGATGGCCGCGTCGGTCGAGTAGACGAAGCCGGCTTCGACTTCGCCCCGCGCCACGTAGTCGAGTGCCTGGCGCACGCTTTGCGCCATCACGGCCTTCGGCTCGACGGCGGCCCACAGCTTGGCGGCTTCGAGCGAACCCTTGGTGTAGCGACCCACCGGCACGCTCGCCGGGTTGCCGATCGCGACACGTTTGACCTCGGGCTTCTGCAGGTCGGCCACCGCTTTCAGGCCGAGCGTGCTGTTGCCCGGCACAACCATCACCAGCGTGTTGCCGACAAAGTTGCGGCGCGAGCCTGCCGTCAGCAGCTTCTGCACGTCGGCGCGGTCCATCGCCTCCTGATCGGCCGACGCGAACACGTCGGCCGGCGCGCCCTTGGCGATCTGCGCGAGCAGCGCGTCGGACGCGGCAAAGTTGAAGACCACCGCCGTGCCCGGGTTCTGCGCTTCGAACACCGGGCCGAGTTCCTTGAACGCATTCGTCAGGCTGGCGGCCGCCGAGACGGTCAGGTCGGCGGCTTGCGCGGCGAGGGCGGTCAACGCGAACAGGGCGGCGGCGATGCCGCGACGGAGGTGGGCGTGGGTCATGCGAGGGTCGATCGTTGGTGGAGTGGGCCGAGCGAAATATAGCGCACTACATAGCGATCATTAACTGGGCAGACCCGAGGTCGCCGCCCCGGGTTCGAAATACACGTCCGAACACATCGCCTCGGTGGAACAGTGCCATGCCGACAAGATCGCCTGACAGCTTCGATATAGTCCCGACGACGTGCACCGGATGGAGCTGCCACGCTGGGCCCTCCACCAACTGATGCGCATGCTGCCGCGCCTGGAGGCCGCGCTGTTGCAGGCGCGTGAGGAGCCCGGCACCGATCTGATCGCCCACCCGGTGCTGCAGTGGGCCGTAGAGCCGACCGGTACGGACAATGCGGTGGCGCTCAGCCTTCGAGATGCGCGCCAGATCGAATCGGCCTACCTGTTCGCAGCCGATGACGCGCACGCCCTCCATGCTGCGCTCGGCGAGGCTCTGGCCCATGGCGGTCAGCGCGCCACGACCAAGAACTGACCGCCCGTGTCAACCTTGGCTGCTGCATGAAGAAGCTCGAAGGCGCCGCCCGTCGTGGCCGCCGTTCGGTGGCGGGCCGAGCCGCGGCGTCAGCGCGCGAGCAGCTTGACCAGGCGGCTCATGTCGTCCTGGCAGGCCTGCGTCGCGGCCAGCTCGATGCGCCGGTAGAGCTCGATCAGCTGCCGGCCCACGTCGGTGATTTCGCTTCCGCCGCCGTGCTGCCCGCCCTTGGCCGAATCGACCGCCGGTTTTTTCAGCGCCCGGTTCAATTCGTCCAGCAGCATCCAGGCCCTGCGATAAGACATGTCGAGGTGCTTGGCGGCGGCCGTGATCGAGCCGGTTTGTGCGATCGCTTCGAGCAGCGCGACCTTGCCCGGGCCGACGGCGATCACGTCACCTGTCGTGATGCGCAGCCGGAACTTCGCCACCGGTCTGGCGCGGGCAGGCGGCTTCGCAGCCTGGGCTCGCCCGACCGACGAGACGGCGACCTTGGATGTGCTTCGAGAGGGCATGAGCGTCGGTGGGCGGTGCGGGCTCCGGATTGTGCGCCACCCGCTGCTCCGGGCCACGCGACCGGGCTCGCCGCCCGCGCCACCGTTGTGCTCGACCGCATACAGCGCGCCGACCAACCCTCTATTTCATCGCATCGGAGACGTCCATGAACGTTTGCGCAAACCCGTTCACGCGCCCCGCGCCTCGCCCGATTCGTGCCGTTGCGCGCACATCGTTGCAGCGCGGTGCGCGGGCCTTGACGATGGTGCTGCTGTTGCCGGTGCTCGGTGCCTGCGGCGGCAACGATGACGATGCCATCGTGATCGACCGTGGCCCGAC
>JANYFX010000243.1 GCA_025359585.1 Rhizobacter sp.
GGCAGGCGCCGCGACGACGACCGAGCGCCGCATGCCGGCCTCACCCAGGATGTCTTCGATGAATTCCTTCACCTCGCGGCCGCGCTCGCCGATCAGGCCGACCACGATCACGTCGGCCTCGGTGTAGCGCGCCATCATGCCGAGCAGCACCGACTTGCCGACGCCGGTGCCGGCGAACAGGCCGATGCGCTGGCCGCGGCCGACGGTCAACATCGCGTTGATCGCACGCACGCCGGTGTCGAGCGGCGTGCGCACCGGGTCGCGGTCCATCGCGTTGATCGGGCGGCGTGTCAGCGGCTCGTTGTGCACGTGGTCGAGCGGGCCCTTGCGGTCCATCGGGTGGCCATGCGAGTCGACCACGCGGCCGAGCAGGCCGTCGCCGACCGGCAGGTGCAAGGTGCGGTCTTCGTTGCGTCGCCACGGGTGGCGTTTGGCGCCGAGTTTCATCGGCACGACTGGCGAAGGACGCGGCACCACACGGGCGCCGCTGGCCAGTCCGGTCACGTCGCCGGTGGGCATCAGGTAAGCGCGGTCGCCGGAGAAACCGACCACTTCGGCGATCACCGGCGGCTGGCCTTCCATGCGCACTTCGCAGACCGAACCGACCGGCACGCGGATGCCGGCGGCCTCGAGCACGAGGCCGGTCACACGCACCAGCAGGCCCTGCGTTTCGAGCGCGACCTTGTCGGCCGCGAAGCTGCGCATGTCGGCCAGGTAACGCGGCCAGGCGTCGGGCGTGAGCGGCGGGCGGGTGTCGCGCGCGGCGGTTGTCACGAGTCGATGTCCGGTTGGGCCGGGTCGGCCAGCGGCTCCCACGGCTCGTCGTTGCCGAGCGATGCCGCGGCGCGCCGCCAGCGCGTTTCGATGCTGGCGTCTATCACGCCGATGTCGGATTCGACCAGGCAGCCGCCGCGTGTCATCGACACGTCCGACAGCAAACGCGCACCGCGCGCGGCCAGCACCTCGGCCGCACCTTGTGCCACCAATGCGTGATCGTCGGGGTGCACACGCAGCGTGATGTGCTGCGCGCTGAGCAACAAGGTGTCGAGCGCTTCGTGCGCCACCATCGCAATGCGCGCCGGCTCGGTCGCGAGCTCGGTGCGCACGATCTGGCGTGCCAGGTGGGTGGCGCAGACGGCGAGCGTGCGCGCCATGTCCTGCTGCAGGCCGCTGATCCCGGTCGTCAGCGACTGCAGCAACACGCCGATCTGGGCCGTGGTCTGGCTCGCGAAACTCTGTTTGAAACCTTCGAGCGCGACCAGCCCGTCGCGGTAACCGTCCTGGTAACCCGACTGGCGCGCGGCGCGCAGCTGGGCCGCGAGCAACTCGGCCGGGTCGGGCTTGGGCGCCTCGGCCGGGCCGCGGCTCACGGCGGTCGGCGCGGCCGGGCCACCGCCCAGTGCGCCGGGGTTCCAGGCCGCGAACGAGTTGAGCTCTTCGCGCGGAATGAAGCGTGCGTAGGCTGCGGCGCGCGCGCTGTCGGCCGGCAGCGGAATGTTCTTGACCTTAGATGAAGTCATCACCGCCGCCACCTCCGAGAACGATCTGGCCTTCGTCGGCGAGGCGCCGCACCACCTTCAGCAATTCCTTCTGCTCGGCCTCGACTTCCGAGACCCGCACCGGGCCGCGCGATTCGAGGTCTTCGCGCAGCGTTTCGGCGGCCCGTGTGGACATGTTCTTGAACACCAGTTCGCGCATCTCCGGCGTCGCGCCCTTGAGCGCGATCACCAGCGACTCGGACTGCACTTCCTTCAGCATCGCCTGGATGCCCTTGTCGTCGAGCTTCTGCAGGTCGTCGAAGCTGAACATGTTGTCCAGGATCTTCTGCGCCAGGTCGTTGTCGGCCTCGCGGATGTAGTCGAGCACGGCGGTCTCCACGCTCGCGCCCATCAGGTTGATCATTTCGGCAGCGGCCTTCACGCCGCCCAGCGAAGCGCGGCGCGCTCGCTCACCACCGGCCAGCACCTTGCTCATCACTTCGTTCAGGTCTTTCAGCGCCGAGGGCTGGATGCCGTCGAGCGTGGCCACGCGCACCAGCACTTCGTTGCGCTGGCGTTCGGTGAAGGTCTTGAGCACGTCGGCGGCGTGGTCGAAGTCGAGGTGCACGAGGATCGCGGCCACGATCTGCGGGTGCTCCACGCGCAGCAGTTCGCCCACGGCCACCGGGTCCATCCACTTCAGGCCTTCGATGCCGGCGGTGTCGCCGCCTTGCAGGATGCGGTCGATCAGCAGGTTGGCCTTGTCGTCACCGAGCGCGCGGCGCAGCACGGTCTTCACGTACTCGTCGGTGTCGCTCACGAGGTTGCTCTGCCCGGCGGCGGTGGTGGCGAACATCTCGAGCACACCGTCGACCCGCTCGCGCGAGATCGACTTCATCTTCGTGATGGTTTCGCCCAGCCCCTGAACCTCTTTCGGGCTCAGGTGCTTGAAGACATTGGCGGCTTCTTCTTCGCCCAGCGACATCAGCAGGATCGCTGCGTTCTCGAGACCTCGGTCGTCCACGGTGTTGCTTTCTTTCTGGGGTCAGGCGGGCTTGGCCGGGGCGGCTTCGCCGTTGACCCAGTCGCGCACGATGCCGGCCACGGCGGCCGGGTTTTCCATCGCCAGCGCGCGAGCGCCGTTGAGGTGTTCGCTGCTTCTCGGGGCGGGCAGGGCGGGCAGGCTTTGCACGTCGTCCACCACGGCGCTCAATGTCGACCCGGGCGACCCGGGCGTGCCGGGCGCAGCCGCGGGCGGCGGTGCCAGCGCGGCCTTGAGGGCCGGCTTGACCATGCCGAAGAACAGCAGCATCGCCACCACCGCCAGCGCGGCAGGCACCGCGGCGGCGCGCAGCATGTCGATCAGCTCGGGCTGTTTCCACAGCGGCACGTCGACCCGCGTCACGGTCTCGACGCGGAACGGCGTGTTGATCACCTTGACCGAGTCGCCGCGGTCCTGCTTGAAGCCGATGCTCTCGCGCACCAGCGCGGTCAGCTTGTCGAGCTCTTCGGTCGTCAGCGGCACCTGTGTGACCTTGCCCTTGGCATCGGTCACGCTGCGGTGGTTCACGACCACGGCCGCGTTCAGGCGCTTGATGTTGCCGCTGGCATTGCGCGTCACGCGCACCGTCTTGTCGACTTCGTAGTTGGTGGTCGCCTCGCGCCGGCCGCTGCTGTTCGCACCGCCGCCTTGCGCGGCTTGCAAGGGCTGCGCGGCGCCGGTGAGCGGTGCGGTCGCGGGCACCGGTGGCTGGTTCGACGCGGCACCGGGCACACCGCTCGGCGTGGCACCGGTCGAGCCGGTTTGTTCGGTGGTCTGCTGGCTGCGGATCGCAATGGTGGCGTCGGCTCCCTGGTTCGGCTTGAATTCTTCCGAGGTGGCCTCGGTCTGCGAGAAGTCGACTTCGGCGGCGACGGTGGCGCGCAGGTTGTCGCGCCCGACGATCGGCTCCAGCATGTCGAAAATGCGCTTGCTGTAGCCGGTTTCCATCTGGCTCACGTACTGCAGCTGTTGCGCGTCGAGGCCGGCCGAATGGGTGCTGCTGCTGCCGCTCGTGAGCAGCGCGCCGCTCTGGTCGAGCACGCTCACGTTCTTCGGGTCGAGTTCGGGCACGCTGCTCGACACCAGGTGCACGATGCCGGCCACCTGCGCCTGGTCGAGCGTGCGGCCGGCGTGCATCGTCAACATCACCGACGCGCTGGGTTTTTGCTGTTCGCGGAAGAAACCGTTCTGGTTCGGCAGCGCCAGGTGCACGCGGGCGTTCTGCACCGCGGCCATCGAGGTGATCGAGCGGGTCAGCTCGCCTTCGAGGCCACGTTGCGCGGTGAGGCGCTCCTGGAACTGGGTCTGGCCGAAGCGGGCGCTGTCCATCAGCTCGTAACCCGAGACCGAGC
>JANYFX010000590.1 GCA_025359585.1 Rhizobacter sp.
CGCTTTCATGCAGTTACTTTCGACGCCATCGCTGCCCGCCGCGACGCAGGCCTGGTTGACGACGAGCCTGGCCGAACTGGAGCAGCGTGCGGGCAAGGCGGGCGCGGCCGACGCGGCGTTCCGCGCTGCGTTAAAGCTCGATGCGGATTCGTATGCGACGCTGGCCTATGCCGACTTCCTGATCGAGCAGAAGCGGCCGGCGCAGGCACTGGCTTTGCTGAAGGACCAGGCCCGCAGCGATGCCGTGGTGCTGCGCCTGGCGATTGCCGGTACACAAGCGAAGTCCGTGTCGGCTGCGGCCGATGCCGCCGAAATGCGCGAGCGCATCGCGCTGGCCAACGAGCGCCCCGACGCCAAGGTTTTTCATGGCCGCGAGCAGGCGATGTTCGCGCTCTTCGTCGAGCACCAGCCCGAACGCGCACTCGAACTCGCGCGTGGCAACGTGGTGCAGCAGCGCGAGCCGCTCGACCTGCTGGTGCTGGCGCAGGCGGCACGTGCCGTGGGCCAGCCCGCAGCGCTGCAGGATGCGCTGCGCCTGACGCAGGAAATGGGGCTGCGCGATGCGCGTGTTCAAGCATTGCTGTGAAGCGCTGGTGCGCTCGTCCCTGTGGCGCGCCCTGTGGGTGTGCGCGGGACTGTTCGGCGCGGTGCTGCCTGCACAGGCGCACAAGTCGAGCGACTCGTACCTGCAGATTGAAGCGAGCAAGACCGGCACGACGCTGCGCTGGGACATCGCGCTGCGCGACCTCGACGCCGCGCTCGATCTCGATGCCGACGAAGACGGCAAGCTGACCTGGGCCGAAGTGAAGACGGCGTGGCCACGCGTGCAAGACTACGGGCTGGCCCATCTGCAGATCGAAGGCTGCGCGTTGCGCGTGACGGACCGCGCGCTCGAGCGCCGCAACGATGGCGCTTACGCGGTCATGTTCATCGCGTCCGATTGCGTGCTGCCGACGGCGCCGGTGATCCACTACAGCCTGTTCCGCGAGGTCGACCCGACCCACCGTGGCATCGCACGGGTGCAGCGCAGCGGCGAGCCGCTGGCGCTCTTGATGCTGGACCCGACGCAAGCGGCTGCCGCGGTGTCTGCGGCCTCGCAGCCGGCTCCGAACACGGTGGCCGAATCGCACGCCGGGTCGTCCCGCTGGGAGTTCTTGCGCGAAGGCATCCGCCACATCCTCACCGGCTACGACCACGTGCTGTTCCTGCTGTGCCTGTTGCTGCCGTCGGTGATGCGGCGCACGCCGGACGGCTGGCGCCCGGTCGAGCGCTTGTCGCAGGCCGTGCTGCCGGTCGTCGGCATCGTCTCGGCGTTCACGGTGGCGCACTCGATCACGCTGGGGCTGGCGGCGTTGAAGATCGTGTCGCTGTCGCCCGCGTTCATCGAGCCAGCCATCGCCGTGACGATCATCCTGGCCGCGCTCGACAACGTCTGGCCGATCTTTCCGGTGCGGCGTGTGGTCGTGACCTTTTTCTTCGGCCTGATCCATGGTTTCGGCTTCGCCGGTGTGCTTGCCGAATTGAACTTGCCGACTTCGGCCTTCGCGTGGGCCTTGCTGCAGTTCAACGTCGGCCTGGAGATCGGACAACTGCTGATCGTGGTGTGCGTGACGGCGCTGCTCTTCCTGCTGCGCCAGCGGCCGCGCTACCGATCGTGGGTGATCCGCGGCGGCTCGTTCGCGGCGATCCTGGTCGGCGTGCTGTGGCTGATCGAACGCACGGCGAATGTGTCGCTGATGCCGATCTGACCCGGCGCGGCTAGAATCGACGTTTTCAACGAACAAGGGCGAGAAAGGCAATGATGGTTATGACACCGCGAACTACCACCTTCTTCCAGAAGGTCTAGTCGACCGCGCGTCTCGACCTTTCATCCCATTCCCTTTTCGTTCAAACAAAGGCGCGGCTCAGTCCGCGCCTTTTGCATTTCTGGAGCAACAAGATGGTTTCGATTCAATTGCCCGACGGTTCGAAGCGTGAGTACCCCGGCCCGGTGACGGTGGCCGAGGTGGCGGCGTCGATCGGCACGGGCCTTGCCACGGCGGCACTCGCCGCCCGCGTGGGGCAGGGCGACAGCGCTCGTGTGGTCGACACGAGCTTCCTGATCGAAAACGATGCTGCGCTGGCCATCGTCACCGACAAGGACGCGGCCGGCCTCGAGGTGATCCGCCACTCGACGGCGCACTTGCTGGCTTATGCGGTCAAAGAACTTTTTCCCGACGCGCAAGTCACGATCGGCCCGGTGATCGAGAACGGCTTCTTCTACGACTTCTCTTACAAGCGTCCGTTCACGCCCGAAGACCTGGTCGCGATCGAAGCGAAGATGACCGAGCTGGCGCGCAAGGACGAGAAGGTCGAACGCCGTGTGTTACCGCGCGATGAGGCCGTCGCTTACTTCAAGAGCATCGGCGAAGCCTACAAGGCCGAGATCATCGCGAGCATTCCCTCGGACGAAGACGTGTCGCTCTACCGCGAGGGCGCCTTTGAAGACCTGTGCCGTGGCCCGCACGTGCCGAGCACGGGCAAGCTGAAGCACTTCAAGCTGATGAAGGTGGCCGGCGCCTACTGGCGCGGCGACCACCGCAACGAGATGCTCACGCGCATCTACGGCACGGCCTGGGCCACGAAAGACGAGCTGCAGCAGTATTTGCACATGCTCGAAGAAGCCGAGAAGCGCGACCACCGCAAGCTCGGTCGCGAGCTTGACCTGTTCCACCTCGACGAACATGCGCCGGGGCTGGTGTTCTGGCACCCGAAAGGTTGGTCGCTGTGGCAGCAGGTCGAGCAGTACATGCGCGCCGTGTACCGCGACAACGGCTACCAGGAGGTCAAGGCCCCGCAGCTGCTCGACAAAGGCCTGTGGGAAAAAACGGGCCACTGGGACAAGTACCGCGAGAACATGTTCGTGACCGAATCGGAGAAGCGCGACTACGCGCTCAAGCCGATGAACTGTCCCGGCCACATCCTGATCTACAAGCAGGGCATCAAGAGCTACCGCGACCTGCCGCTGCGTTACGGCGAGTTCGGCCAGTGCCACCGCAACGAACCGACCGGCGGGCTGCACGGCATCATGCGGGTGCGTGGCTTCACGCAGGACGATGGCCACATCTTCTGCCTGGAAGACCAGATCCTGGGCGAGTGCGTGGCCTACACGGCGCTGCTGCAGAAGGTCTACGCCGACTTCGGATTCGCCAACATCATCTACAAGGTGGCCACACGACCGGCCGCGCGCATCGGCTCGGACGAAGTCTGGGACAAGGCCGAATTCGCCTTGATGGAAAGCCTGCGCCGCTCGAACTGCGAGTTCGAGGTGGCGCCGGGCGACGGCGCGTTCTACGGCCCGAAGATCGAATACACGCTGAAAGACGCGCTCGGCCGGCAGTGGCAGTGCGGCACGATGCAGGTCGATTTCTCGATGCCCGAGCGCCTGGGCGCCGAGTACGTGGCCGAGTCCGGCGAGCGCCATCCGCCGGTGATGCTGCACCGCGCGATCGTCGGCAGCCTCGAGCGTTTCATCGGCATCCTGATCGAACAGCACGCCGGCGCGCTGCCGGCGTGGCTGGCACCGCAGCAGGTGAGCGTGCTCCCGATCACCGACGCGCAGGGCGACTACGCCCGTGAAGTCGTCAAAACGCTGCAAAAACAAGGACTTAGGGTGGCGTCTGATTTGCGCAACGAGAAAATTACCTATAAAATCCGCGAGCATTCAATGCAAAAGGTCCCGTACATCCTGGTCGTGGGCGACAAGGAGAAGGCAAACGGAACCGTTGCGGTGCGCGCCCGGGGCAACCAGGACCTCGGTGCGATGCCACTGGCCGACTTCGCTCAGAAGATCGCCGGCGACATTGCCCAAAGAGTGTGAAAACACCTGCGCCGTCACTGACGTGGCGGCGTACCCGGAAGCGGGGCGCGTTTCGAACAATTGTTGGGCTCCGCTGCCTTGGAGTCTGTTGAAGGATTTGAACCATCGCTACTTTTGCTGACCGCCGTACTCCGAACGCCGAGCGGAAACACCGCTTGAACCGCGAGATCCTGGCTCCTGAAGTCCGCCTGAACGGCCCAGAGAACGAACCTCTGGGCATCGTGAGCATCACCGAGGCCCTGCGCCTCGCGGGCGAACAAGACGTCGATCTGGTCGAGATCGTCGCGCAGGCCGATCCGCCGGTGTGCCGCCTGATGGACTACGGCAAGTTCAAGTACCAGGAGCAGAAGAAAGCGGCGGAAGCCAAGAGCAAGCAGAAGGTCGTCGAGGTCAAGGAAGTCAAGTTCCGGCCCGGCACCGACGAAGGCGACTACAACATCAAGATGCGCAACCTGCGCCGCTTCATCGAAGAAGACGGCGACAAGGGCAAGGTCACGCTGCGCTACCGCGGCCGCGAGATCACCCACCAGGACATCGGCATGCGCCTGTTGGAACGCATTCGCGACGAGTTGTCCGATGTCTCGGTGGTCGAGCACATGCCCAA
>JANYFX010000285.1 GCA_025359585.1 Rhizobacter sp.
TGCAGGCAGGGCACGTGTTCGGTCGCACCCCAGTAGCGGCCGAACGCGGCCTTGCGGACCGGGTCGATGCAGATCAGTGATGTGGCGATGCGCTCGCCCTCGCGCCATGCGGTGAACAGCAACCAGTTCTGCGGCATTGCACTTGCCATTTGCGCGAAAAACTCGCGCGTGAGGTAGGGCGTGGAATGGTGCTCGCGGTAGGTCTGGCAGTAACAACGGTAAAAGTAGTCCCAGTCGTCTTCGCCGATCGCTTCGCCGACGAGCGTCGTGAGCGTGACCGCCGCATCGGCGACTCGCCGGCGTTCCTGCTGGATCTTCTTGCGCTTTTCACGCTGCAGGCTGGCAAGGAAGTCCGCGAAGTCGACATAGGGTTCGGGTTCGCGGTTGTGCCAATGGAACTGCACTGTGCTGCGCATCATCCAGCCTTCGTCGCGCGCGGCCTGGGCGTCGGCATCGTCGAGGAAGAGGAGGTGCGCTGAAGAAAGCTTCGCATCGCGCGCGACTTGGCGCATCGCACGCAACAGCACACGCCGGCTGGACTGATCGCGCGCAAGAAGGCGCGGGCCGGGCACCGGCGTGAACGGCACGGCGCTGAGCAGCTTGGGGTAGTAGCGCAGGCCGTGGCGCTGGTAGGCGTCGGCCCAGGCCCAGTCGAAGACGTATTCGCCGTAGGAGTGGTCTTTCAGGTAGAGCGGGCAGGCGGCGACGAGTACATCGTCGTGCATGACCGCGAGGAACTGCGGCAACCAACCGGTCGCGTCCGTGGCGCTTGCCGACGCGTGCATCGCCAGAAGGTATTCATGCCGCATGAAAGGCGTCGACGAAGCCTGTTCGCCGAGCAGCGCGTTCCACTGGTTCGCCTCGATCGCCGCAAGGTCGTCGAAGACCCGAATGACATAATCGTTCAGCTCCTCCGCCCTCTGTTTTTCATCTTCGGGTTCGCCCCGTTTTTCATCGCGCATATGTCAGCAAAACCTTCGGTGAAAGTGGCTCTGGCGCAGATCAATGCGACGGTCGGAGACCTGGCCGGCAACACCCGTCTGATTGTTGACGCTGCACGCAACGCGCATGCCCGCGGCGCGCGCCTGGTGCTGACGCCAGAACTCGGCCTGTGCGGTTACCCGCCCGAAGACCTGCTGCTGCGCCCGGCGTTCATGCAGGCCTGCGCCGAGGCGCTGCTCGACTGTGCAAGGGCGCTGGCCGATCTGCCGGGCTTGTTCGTGGTGGTGGGGCATCCGCATCAGTTTGGTGAGCGTGGGGATGTTAGGTCGAACTCGGTCTCGGTGCCGCAGCGCTACAACGCGGCCTCGGTGCTCGAAGGGGGGCGCATCGTTGCCACCTATTGCAAGCGCGAGTTGCCCAACTACCAGGTGTTCGACGAGCGTCGCTATTTCGCGTCGGGCCGCGACGCGGGGCAGGGCGCCGTGGTGTTCGAGGTGGAAGGGCTGAAGTTCGGCCTCAACATCTGCGAAGACGCCTGGTTCGACGAACCGGGCGAAGCCGCCAAAGCCGCCGGTGCGCAAGTGCTGTGCGTGCTCAACGCGTCGCCGTTCCACCTGGGCAAGCTCATAGAGCGAGAGCAGCGCATGGCCGACCGGGTGCGCCAGCTCAACATGCCCCTGCTGTACTCGCACCTCGCCGGCGGGCAGGACGAAGTGGTGTTCGACGGCGCCTCGTTCGCGCTCGATGCGTCGGGCGAGGTCACGGCCCGCGCGCCGATGTTCGACGACGCGCTGTTGATCGTCGACGTGGGCGCCAAGAGCTCGCACGGTGACGTGGCCGAGGTGCCGTGCATCGAGGCGCAGGCCTGGGCCGCGCTGGTCGTCGGTGTGCGCGACTACGTCAACAAGAACGGCTTTCCCGGCATCCTCATCGGCCTGAGCGGCGGCATCGATTCGGCGCTGGTGCTCGCGGTGGCGGTCGATGCGCTCGGTGCCGCGCGGGTGCGAACGGTAATGATGCCTTCGCCCTACACCGCCGACATCTCGTGGATCGACGCGAGCGACATGGCGCAGCGTCTCGGTGTGCGCTACGACGAGATCTCGATCGTGCCGATGTTCGAAGCCTTCAAACAAAGCCTGGCCACCGAGTTCGCCGGGTTGAAGGAAGACGCGACCGAAGAAAACATCCAGGCCCGCATTCGTGGCACGCTGCTGATGGCCTTGTCGAACAAGTTCGGGTCGATCGTGCTGACCACCGGCAACAAGAGCGAAATGGCGACCGGCTACTGCACGTTGTACGGCGACATGGCCGGCGGTTTCGCGGTCATCAAGGACGTGGCGAAGACGCTCGTTTACCGGCTGGCTGTCTGGAAGAACGCACAAGGCGCCGAGGTGATCCCCGAGCGGATCATCACGCGACCGCCCTCGGCCGAGCTGCGCGCCGACCAGACCGACCAGGACAGCCTGCCGCCCTACGAAGTGCTCGACGGCATCCTGCAGCGCTACATGGAGCAGGACCAGGGCATCGACGAGATCGTGGCCGCCGGTTTTGCGCCGGCCGACGTGGAACGGGTCACCCGCCTGATCAAG
>JANYFX010000295.1 GCA_025359585.1 Rhizobacter sp.
GGCGAACAGGTTCTTGCCGTCTTTCCAGACCGACTGGTGCACGTGCATGCCCGAGCCGTTGTCGCCGACGATCGGCTTGGGCATGAAGGTCGCGGTCTTGCCGTAGCTGTGGGCCACGTTCTGGATCACGTACTTCTGCAGTTGCACCCAGTCGGCGCGCTGGATCAGCGTGCTGAAGCGGGTGCCGATTTCCATCTGGCCGGCGTTGGCCACTTCGTGGTGGTGCACTTCGCAGGGGATGCCCAGCGATTCGAGCACCAGGCACATCTCGGAGCGCATGTCCTGGAACGAGTCGACCGGCGGCGTGGGGAAGTAACCGCCCTTCACCGTGGGGCGATAGCCGGAGTTGCCGTGCTCGTATTCCTTGCCGGTGTTCCAGGCGGCTTCTTCGGATTCGATCTTCGAGAAGCAGCCCGACATGTCGTTGCCCCAACGCACGCTGTCGAACACGAAGAACTCGGGCTCCGGGCCGAAAAAGGCGGTGTCGCCGTGGCCCGAGGCTTTCATGTAGGCCTCGGCTCGCTTGGCCAACGAACGCGGGTCGCGCTCGTAGGGCTTGCCGTCGCCCGGCTCGACCACGTCGCAGGTCAGAATGAGCGTGGGCTCTTCGAAGAACGGGTCGATGTTGGCGGTGTTCGCATCGGGCATGAGTTGCATGTCGGACGCTTCGATGCCCTTCCAGCCGGCGATCGACGAGCCGTCGAAAGCGTGGCCAGCGGTGAACTTGTCTTCATCGAAGTGCGACACGGGCACGGTCACGTGCTGCTCTTTGCCGCGGGTGTCGGTGAAACGGAAATCAACGAACTTGATCTCGTTTTCTTTCACCATCTTCATCACGTCGGCAACGGTCTTGCTGGCCATCTGGAACTCCTGGTGGGATTGCTATTTTGAGGTGGACGGGGGACGAGCGAACAGCATCGAGGCACCTGCGGGCAGGCCCAAAAACGCGCACAGGAATGTAGCAGAAAGCATGCCTGAGACAGCCGCCACACCGGGCTCCGCGGGCAGCCGGCCCCTCGCGGAAGCGTAAATTTCGGGTGCCGGCCGGGCACCCAGCTTGGTGCAATCGACCGCACCACTTTAAGACATCGAATTCGGGCTATCGCACCAACTCGGGGCCAAGTTTGGCGCCATGGGTTTCGAGCCCGGCCAGCAGATGCGCATAGGCCGCGTCGAGCAAATCGGCCTGGCCTTTGACGCCGAGTTCGATGTGGCGGCCCCACTGCGGGTGGTCGACGCTCGGCAGGCTGAAGACCTTGACGCCGACGAAGCGCGCTTCGATGTTTTCCATCAGTGGCGTGAGCGCCGCTTCCATCGCGCCGAACACGATCACCGACTTTTCCCGCTGCGTGCCCTGGCCTTGCAGGTGTGCATAACGTTGATCCAGCACCCACTCGATCATCGGCCAGGCCATCACCGGGAAGCCGGGCACGAAGTGCACCCTGCCGACCGAGAAGCCCGCGATCTTGTTGTAGGGGTTCGGGATGATCTGAGCGCCTTCGGGGAACACGCCCATGTTGAGACGGTGCACGTTGTCGTGGCGGTCGGGCTCGAAGGGCACACCTTGCTCGGCGGCGGTGTCGCGCATGCGCTCGAAGATCAGGTCGCGGGCTTCAGGGTGCAAGGCCAGCGGCCGGCCGAGCGCGGCCGCCGCGCATTGGCGTGTGTGGTCGTCGGGCGTGGCGCCGATGCCGCCGCACGAGAACACCACGTCGCCGCTGTCGAACGCGAACTTCAGATCGGCGGTGATGCGCTGCGGGTCGTCGCCCACGTAGCGCGCCCAGGCCAGCGCCAAGCCGCGCGCCGAGAGCAGTTCGATCACCTTGGGCAGGTGTTTGTCGGCCCGTTTGCCCGAGAGAATTTCGTCGCCGATGATGATGAGACCGAAGTTCATGGTTCGAGAGTGTTCAAGGTGGAGTGAGCGGCGGCAAGGCCGGCGCTGGCGCACGCGGCACCACGTCTTCGATCAGCAGCGTGTCGGGCGCTGCACTGCGCGTTGCCGGCACGACCGGCTTCACATCACGCTCGGCGCGCAAGGCCTGCAGCGCCGCGAGCGCGAAGTGCGCGAACCAGAGCGCCGAGAACGCGAACACGAGCGTGTAGATCCACACCGCCAGTGGCACCAGCACCGGCGCGAACACGACCACGAGCGCTCCCGAGGCCCACACCAGCGAGGGCGCGGCGCCGAGGTAGCCGGTCAGCACGCCCATGCCGAGCAGGC
The DNA here is from genome assembly GCA_025359585.1 of Rhizobacter sp. GTDB lineage: Bacteria > Pseudomonadota > Gammaproteobacteria > Burkholderiales > Burkholderiaceae_C > LMDS01. Next base: position 2,222 of record JANYFX010000295.1, read on the forward strand.
TCGCGCGGTGCCGGCGCACGAGCTCGCGGCGTTCGTCGCGGCTGGCATGTTCGGCGAGCACGTCGTAAGTCATCACGCGGTAGGTCAGCCAGCCCCAGATCAGCGGCGGCAGGATCAAGACCAGCGGCGGCACGAACCACAAGGGGATCGACACCAGCAACGCGATCAGCGCCACCAGCGTGGCCCACAGCGCACCGAAGGTGCTGCCCAGGAAGGAGCCGCCGCGCTTGCGTTCCATCAGCGCAAAACGGCGCTCGCCGACGAGGCTCAACATCGAAGGCGTCATCAGCGCGGCGACCATCAGCAGCGACAGCACCACGATCACCGGCGTGCTGACGAACACCACGATGATCGGCGCCAGCACCGACTTCAGGTTCGCGAGGCCCATCTTCTCGAGCCAGGCGATGAAGGCGGCCACGAGGTGCCATGACTCCAGCGCCTCGCGCACACCCGACACCGCCGGCTCCCAGAAGAAGTAGCCGACACCGAAGGCCAGACCCGCCATCAGGATCAGCGGCAAAACCGACAGCGCGATGACACGCGGGTGCAGGCAATACGCCGCCGCGCGCCAGAAGGAATCGAGCAGCAGCTTCAAAGTGGCAACCCCGTGCGTGCGTGGTCAGTCATCGTCGCCACCCCCGAGCACGCTGCCGAGCAAACCGCCCACCGCCAGCCCGCCGAGCACCGAGCCTTCTTCGCGCGAACCGCCGCGCTGCGGCGCTGCAGCGAACACACGCGAAGCCAGGCGCGAGAACGGCAGGCTCTGCAGCCACACCGTGCCCGGGCCGGTGACCTTGGCGAAGAACAGACCTTCACCGCCGAACAGGGCGGTCTTCACCTTGCCGACGTATTGAATCTCGAAGCTCACGTTCGGCGTGAGCGCGACGATGCAGCCGGTGTCGATCAACAATGTCTGCCCGGCCACCAACTCGCGCTTGAGCACGGTGCCGCCGGCGTGCACGAAGGCCAGGCCGTCGCCTTCGAGCTTCTGCATGATGAAGCCCTCGCCGCCGAAGAAGCCGACCGAGAGTTTCTGCTGGAAGTAGATGCCGAGCGACACACCGCGCGCCGCGCAAAGGAATGCGTCTTTCTGGCAGATCAGCGTGCCGCCCAGCTTGCGCAAATCCATCGCCATGATCTTGCCGGGATAAGGCGCGGCGAAGGCCACGCGCAGCTTGCTCGAACCCTGGTTGGTGTAGACCGTGGTGAACAGCGACTCGCCGGTGACGAGCCGCTTGCCCGCGCCGAGCAGCTTGCCGAGCAGGCCGCCACCGCCGCTGCCACTTTGCGAGCCGTCGCCGAAGACCGTGTCCATCTGGATGCCGGCGTCCATGAACATCATGCTGCCGGCCTCGCCGACAGCCGCTTCGCCGGGGTCGAGCTCGACCTCGACGAACTGCATCTCGGCGCCCTTGATCTCGTAGTCGACCACGTCCATTGCCATAACGATTGCTCCGTGTGATGTGTCTGATGGTGTCACTGTGCCACGAGCCAGGCCACGGGCTCGGCCTTCGCCGGGGCTGTCACCGTGGCCAGGTCGCGCGCGCGCAACTGCCCGCAGCCGCCTTCCACGTCCTGCCCGGCGGACTGGCGCAGCTTGGTCAGGATGCCACGCCGCTGCAACGAGCGCGCGATGGCCGCCGCGCGCTCCGTTGGCGGGCGCTTGAAGTCGAGCCCGTCGACCGTGTTGTACGGGATCATGTTCATGATGGCGTACTTGCCGGCCAGCAGCCGCACGATGCCGTCGAGTTCTGCATCGCTGTCGTTGATGCCATCGAGCAAAGTCCACTGGTACTGGATCGGGTAGCCGGTCGCGCGGGCGTATCGCTCGCCGTGCTCGACGAGTTCGGCCGGGTCCATGCAGGGCGCACGTGGCATCAGCCGGGCACGCAAGTCCGCCCGCGTGGAATGCAACGACAAGGCCAGCGCCGGCTTCACCACACCGAGCGGCAGCCGCTCGAACACCCGCCGGTCACCGACCGTCGAGAACACCAGGTTCTTGTGCCCGATGTTGCCGGCCGTGCCGAGCAGCTCGATCGCTTCGATCACGTTGTCGAGGTTGTGGGCCGGCTCGCCCATGCCCATGAACACGACCTTCGTCACCGGCCTGAGCGTGCGCGCCAGCGCCACCTGCGCGACGATCTCGGCGCTGCCGAGCTGGCGGATCAACCCGCCCTGCCCGGTCATGCAGAACACGCAGCCGACAGCGCAGCCCACCTGCGTCGACACGCACAGCCCCTTGCGCGGCAGCAGCACGCTCTCGACCGTTTGCCCGTCGGCCAGCTCGACCAGCAGGCGCGCGGAACCGTCTTCGCCCGCATGCTTCGAGCGCAGGCGCGCCAGGCCTTGCAGATCGGCTTCGAGCGCGGGCAGCGCGTTGCGCACGCCCAGCGGCAAATAGTCTTCGGGCTTGCGCTTGCCGCTGCCCTGCGGCAAGGCCTGCGACCAAAGCCGCAGCACACGGTATTCGTGGCCAGGCCCGGCGCCAAAGCTGCGCAGGCGTTGTCTGATCTGTTCGATGCGCATGAAGTGGCAAGTGTAGGCATGGCGGGCGAACCCGCGCTGACACCCATATAGTTGACATTTTTATCAACTATTGATAAATTGCTCGCACATCGAAGCAACGCGCGAAAGGCAGGCAAACCGCATGAACGACACCCCCAAGGGCTGGCCCCGCATCTCTTCGAGCCTCTACTACCAGGACGCCGCGAAGATGATCGACTGGTTGTGCGACGCGTTTGGTTTCGAGCTGCGCCTGAAGGTCGAAGGCGACGACGGCAGCATCGTGCACAGCGAGCTCACGTATGGCGATGGCGTGATCATGGTCGGCGAGGAACACCACGGCCCCGGCGCGCGTTGGGGTGTCGACCGAAAGAGCCCGAAGTCGCTGGCCGGTGCCAACACGCAGGGGATGATGGTCTACGTCGACGATGTCGATGCGCATTGCACACGGGCCAAAGCGGCCGGCGCGACGATCGCCGACCCGCCGACCGTGCACGACTACGGCGAAGACTACTGGACCGACCGCAGCTACGGCGCGCTCGACCCCGAAGGCCACCTGTGGTGGTTCACGCAACGCCTGCGCAACCCGAAAGCGTGAAGACCGACCCGAACGTCGACACCACGCTGGCGGCGTTGTCCGACCCGACCCGCCGCGCCGTGATCGACCTGCTGCGTGTGCAGCCGCGCCGTGCCGGAGAGCTGGCCGATGCTCTGTCGATGAACGCCGCCGCGTTGAGCCGCCACCTGCGCGTGCTGCGCAAGAGCGGCTTGATCGTGGACGACGAGGTCGAGCACGACGCGCGGGTGCGGCTGTACCGCCTGCAACCCGACGCCTTCGTGTCGCTGCGCGACTGGCTGAACGAGGTCGAAGCCTTCTGGGGCGATCAGCTGCAATCGTTCAAACGCCACGCCGAGCGGCGTTCCGTGCGGCCAAAGAAATGAGCTCACCCAGAACCCCGGGCGACCAGGCCAGCGTGACGATCGGCCTCGCCATCAGCCCACTCGAAGCCTTCGAGGTTTTCACGCAAGACATCGACCTCTGGTGGCGGCGTGGCCCGCGCTTTCGCAATGCGCGGGGCGAGCAAGGCATCGTCTGCATCGAGCCGGGTGTCGGTGGGCGAGTCTTCGAGTCGTTCGACGGCCCGTCGGGTGAAGTCGCGATCGAGATGGGCCGCACCGAGGTATGGGACCCACCGCACCGATTGTTGTTCGCGTGGCGCTTTTCGAACTTCGCACCGGGCGAGTCGACCGAGGTCGAGGTCTTGTTCCAGCCGAGCGCGAACGGATGCCGAGTCACCGTGATGCACCGCGGCTGGAGTCAGGTGCGGCCCGATCACCCGGCGCGCCACGGGCTGCCGAGTGCAGAGTTCATCCGGATGATCGGGCTGTGGTGGGCCGACCTGCTGCGCCCGCTGGCCGAGCGCTCGAAGCGCTGACTTGTTTTCAGCGCGCCAGGTTCAGCACCTTCCAGCCCGCGGTGCGCGCGTGGGCCAGCAGGCGCGCATCGGGGTCGACCACCACCGGTTCGCCGACCGCGCCGAGCAAGGGCAGGTCGTTGCTCGAATCGCTGTAAAGCGTGGCTTGCGCAAGCAACGCCGCCGGGAGGTTTTGCTCTCCCAGCCAGTCGCGCAAACGTGTCAACTTGCCTTCACGCATGTTCAGCGTGCCGCTCGTGCGGCCGCTGCACACACCGCCTTCGAGTGCGACCTCGGTGGCGATCAGGTTCTCGAAGCCGAGAAACTTCGCCGTCATGCCGGTGATGACCCGGTTGGTCGCTGTCGTCAGAACGAGCGTGTGGCCTTGTTGCCGATGTTCATCGACCAGCGCATGGGCGGACACTGGAATGCGCGGCGCAACGACTTCGTTCAGGAACCGATCGCACAGCGGCTGCCATTGCGCTGGGGAGCGCCCGGCCAGCGTACCGACATAGAAGTCGCAGAAGTCCTGCACCGACACGCTGGCGTCGGCATAACGCCGTGCCATGTCGGCGTTGCGCGGTTCGAACTCCGCGCGGTCGAGCACGCCCTGCTGCATCAGGAACTCGCACCACAGCACATCGCTGTCGCCGCTGAGCAGCGTGTGGTCGAGGTCGAACAGCGCGAGCTTCTGCGTCATCCGGGTTGACGCAGATGCCAGGCGCGCGGCCGAGCGAAGGTCTGGATGCCGTAGGTCGACAAAGTGAGCCCCACGCCCGAATCACCGTGCCCCGACCACGGCAGCCGCGGGCTAACACGGTCACAGCAGTTCCAGTAGACCGTACCGGCGTTCACCTTGGAGAGGATCGCCTTCGCACGCGCTTCGTCGCGTGTGAACACGCCGGCCGTGAGGCCGTAACGGGTGTCGTTCATCAGCGCGAGCGCTTCGGCGTCGCCGCTCACCTTCTGGATGCCGATGATCGGGCCGAAACTCTCTTCCTTCATCAGCGCCATCGAGTGATCGACTTCGGTGAACACCGTCGGCTCGAACCAGTTGCCTGCACCTTTGACGCGAGCACCACCGATCCGGAGCGTGGCGCCGCGCGCGACGGCGTCGGTGACCTGCGCTTCGAGCGTATCGAGTTGCGGGGCTCGTGTGATCGCTCCGATGTAGCTGTCTTCGCGGGTCGGGTCGCCAATGCGAAAGCCCTGCACCGTCTCGACGAATGCGGCGACGAAGGCGTCGTGAATACGCTCGTGCACATAGATGCGCTCGACCGAGCAGCAGCTCTGTCCGGTGTTGTACATCGCGCCATCGGCCAGCGACTCGGCGGCGTTTTTCACGTCGGCGTCTTCGGCGACATAGGTCGGGTCCTTGCCACCGAGTTCGAGCTGCAGCTTGATGAAACGCGGGCCGACAGCTGCGGCGATGCGCGCGCCGGTGGCGTGCGAGCCGGTGAAGAACACGCCGTCGACGTTCTGCGCCAGCAGCGCCGCGCCGACCTCACCACGCCCGACCAGCGTGACGAACACATCCTTCGGCACGCCCGCTTCGTGCAGCAGACGGTCGATGTGCAAGCCGGTGAGCGTGGAGAACTCCGAAGGTTTGTAGAGCACCACGTTGCCGGTCAGCAAGGCCGGCACGAACACGTTGCCGCCGACGAAGTACGGGTAGTTCCAGGCCGAGATGTTGGCGACCACGCCGAGCGGGTCGAGGCCGATGACTTCGCGTGTGCCACCCTCGTCGAACACCTGCTGCGGCGCGAGCGTGGCCTCGACCTGCGCATTGAAGAAGTCGATGCGCGCGAGCAGGCCGTTGATCTCGTTGCGCGACTGACGGATCGGCTTGCCGACCTCGGCCGTGAGCGTCGCAGCCAGCGTGTCGACCTGTGCTTCGAGCGCGGCGCGGAAGCGCTGCATCACCTCGACGCGGTGGGCCAGTGGCGTCGCGGCCCAGGCCGGTTGCGCAGCGCGCGCCGCGGCGGCGCTCGTCGCCACGCTTTCCGGCGTGGCTTCAGGAACTTCGGCAATCAATGCGCCGGTGGCGGGGTTGTGAATCTTCAGCATGGTGTCGGTTCGGGTTGTGCGATCACGCCACGCGGCAAGCGCGTGCGGTGGAGAGAAAGTCGGCGAGGATCGGCGCGCCGTCGAGCTGCGTGTGGTCGAGCGAGGCGAGCGCCAGGAATTCCGGGTGCCACTGCATGCCGAAGACATAACTCGGCCCGCGCCAGCGGATCGCCTCGACGATGCCATCGGGCACGCCGAGCGCTTCGACCACCAGATCGCGCCCCAGGTCTTTCACGGCCTGGTGGTGGATCGAGTTGATCTTGGCCTGGTGCAGGCCCGGGTACATCTTCGCCAGCCGCGTTCCTTGCACCAGGTTCACGTCGTGCAGCGCGCGTTCGTAGAGATCGGTGTCGCGGTGCGTGACGGCCTGCGTCACCTGCGTCGGGATGTCCTGGAACAGCGTGCCGCCGAGCGCCACGTTGATCAGCTGGCAGCCGCGGCAGATGCCGAGCACCGGCTTGCCGGCGGCCACGAAAGCGTTGAACAGGTCGATCTCGTAGCGGTCGCGCACGCGGTCGCCGGCCCAGGCCGGGTCGAGCGGCGTTTCGCCGTAACTCTCGGGCGCCATGTCGGCGCCGCCTTGCAATACCAGGCCATCGAGGTGCTCGGCATACGACGACAGGCTCATCTCGCTGCGCTGGATCAGGCCTTCGCTTTCTATCGCCGGGATCATCACCGCGAGCACGTCTTTCGCAAGCACCCAGTGCGCGACCGACTGCTCCAGATAGTGCAGCGTCTTCGTGTACACGCCGCCCAGGTCGAGCACCGGGCCGACCGGGTGGTGGATGCGCGCCGAGACGCCGATGATCAGCGGCTTGGCCATCTCAGAACGCCTCCGCGAAGAAGCGTTCGAAGTCGGCCGGCGCGCAGGCCCGCGGGTTGGTCTGGTGGCACATGTCGGCGGCGGCGATTTCGACGAGGCGGCCGAAATGCTCGCGCTTCACACCCACCGCCGCCAGCGAAGGCGCAATGCCGATCTGGTGTTTCAGGTGCGCGAGCCAGGGCACGAAGGCCGTGCCCGCAGCCAGCCCGACCACGTGCGCGAGTTCGGCAAACTTCGCCGGCACGGTTTCGATGTTGAAGTTCATCACCGGCTCGATCATCAGCGCGTTGGCCAGGCCATGGTGCAGGTCGCAGACCGTGCCGAGCGCATGGGCGCACGAGTGCACCGCGCCCAGGTCTTTCTGGAACGCGATCGCGCCCATCATCGAACTCATCATCATGTCGGCGCGCGCCTGCACGTTGCCCGGCTCGCGCACTGCGGTGAGCAAGGCACGCGCACCGATGCGCACGCCTTCGAGCGCGATGCCATCGCACAGCGGGTGGTAGGCCGGCGACAGGTAGCTCTCGATGTTGTGCGTGAGCGCGTCCATGCCGGTGGCGGCTGTCACGGCCGGCGGCAACGCGAGCGTGAGTTCGGGGTCGGCGAACACGACCTTCGCGAGAATCGCCGCCGAGAAGATCACCCGCTTCACATGCGTGTCTTCTTCGCTGATGACGCTGCTGCGCCCCACTTCGCTGCCGGTGCCCGAGGTGGTGGGCAATGCAACGAAATATGGCACCGCGCCGATGGGGCGCACCTGCGGGTGGTCCCACACGTACTCCATCACGTCGCCAGGGTGGGTGGCGAGCAGGCCCACGACCTTGGCCACGTCGAGCGCAGCGCCACCGCCGACACCGACGACGCAGTCGGCCTCGTGCGCCTTGTAGGCGGCCGCGCCGTTCATCACCTGGCTGCCGGTCGGGTTGCCGAACACGCCGCCGTAGACCGCGACAGCAAGGCCGGCGGCTTCGAGATCGGCCTTCAACGCACCGATCAGCGGCAGCGCCGCCAAGCCCTTGTCGGTGACGATCAACGGTCGCTTCAGACCAAGTTCTGCCAGATGCGGGCCGGCGAGCTTGCGTGCGCCGGCGCCGAAGTGGATCGTGGTCGGGAATGAAAACTTGGTGATGCTCATGAGGGGTATCTCGAAGTCCTTGGTGTCTTGTGCGCGCCTACTGCATGCGCACCCAGCGCAGCTCGATCGTGTCGCCGGGCCACTGCACGGCGTGTACTTTCTTGGCCATCGCCCAGGTCAGCGTGCGTCGGTACAGCGGAATGAAAGGCAGCTCGTCGCCGACGAGGCGCAGCGCCACCGCGACCATTGCACGGCGGCGCGTCAGGTCGGGCTCGATACGCATGCTGTCGATCAGGGCGTCGAGCTTCGGGTTGCTGTAGCGGCCCGCGTTGAAGGTACCCAGGCCCGACTTGTCCCAGGTGCGGAACAGGCCGTTCAGCGACGACCACGCGTCGGGGTTCGGCGTCCAGCCGAATTCCATAAAGCTCGCGGTCGCTGTGCTCAGCTTCGGGAAGAACTGATTTGTGGGCGACGACCTCAGCGTCGTGCGGATGCCGGCCTGCGTCAGCATCGCCGTCATGGCCTGGCACACGGCTTCGCGCCAGGGAACGTTCACGCAGTCGAGGGTGATCGAAAAGCCGTTCGGATAACCCGCCTCGGCCAGCAGCGCTTTCGCTTTCGCCGGATCGAACGGCAAGCGCTTGTCGAGTTCGGCGGGCGAGCCGTCGACCTTCGGCGACAGGAACGCACCGGTCGGCGTGCCGAGACCGCGCAAGACCTTCTGCACGATCAGATCCATGTTGAGCGCGTGGTACACGGCGCGGCGAACGCGCAGATCCTTGAACGGGTTCTTGCCCTTCACATCGCTGTCGAGCAGCTCGTCGCGCGACTGATCGAAAGTCAGGTACTGCTGGCCGAGGTCAGTCGTCTGCAGCAGCGTGATCGCCGGTTCGCGCTTCAGGCGCTCCACGTCTTGAACCGGCGGGTCGAGCACCAGATCGATCTCGCCCGAGACCAGCGCCGCCAGACGTGTGGCGTCGGAGCGGATCGCCACCAGCGTCACTTCGTCGACATTGCCCGAGCGCTTTTCGCCCCAGCCCCACCAGCGCGGGTTGCGCTTGAGGACAGTGCGCACATCGGGCTCGAAACGTTCGAGCGCGAACGGCCCGGTGCCGTTGGCGTTGCGCACCGAGAAAGTTTCCTGCTTGCCGTTGAAGTCTTGCGCGATCTCGACCTTGTGCGCGATGCACCAGGCCTTGTTCATCATCCCCAGGCCTTGCAGCTTTTCGGGCAACACGGCGTCGGGCGCTTCGAGGTTGATGTCGAAGGTGAGCGCGTCGACCTTGCTGGCGCTTTTCACGCCCTTGAGCTGGAACGAGCGCTGCGACGGTGGCGCCATCGCGCGCTCGATCGAGAACACCGCATCGTCGGCGGTGAACGGTGCACCATCGTGAAAGGTCACGCCGGGCCGCAGCTTGAAGCGCCAGGTGGTCGGCGACACGGCCTGCCACGACAGCGCGAGCGACGGTTCGAGCTGGTACTTCTCGTCGCGGTTGACGAGCGAGTCGTAGACCTGCCAGGCCACGCGCGAGTGGTACAGCAGCGCCAGCGCGTGCGGGTCCATGGTTTGCGGGTCGAAGGCGCTGGCGATGCGCAAGGTGTTGGCCGCATTCGCGTGGCCAGCCACGCAACCGGCCAGCAACGCGGCCTGCAGCAGCGCGCGACGAAGGGTTTGAAACAACATCATTAGATGATCTCGAAGTAACGCTTCAGTTCCCAGTCGGTCACGCCGTCGAGCCACTGGCGCCATTCCCATTCGCGGGTGGCGGCGAAGTGGTCGACGAAGTCGTCACCGAACCAGTCGCGGGCGATGTCGGAGCCCTTGAACACGCGTGTCGTTTCGATCAGCGTGCGCGGCGCACGCGGGATGTTCTCTGCACCGCCATTGGTGCCGGTGATCGGCGGGGCCGTGAGCTTCAGGCCCTTCTCCACGCCGTCGAGCCCTGCCGCGATCACGGCCGCCATCGCCAGGTACGGGTTCACGTCGGCGCCCGGGCAGCGGGTTTCGAGCCTTGTGGCTTTCGGACTGCCGGCGATCACACGGAAACTCGCGGTCCGGTTGTCCATGCCCCAGGTCGGTTTCACCGGCGCCCAGAAGCCATCGACCAAGCGCTTGTAACTGTTGATGGTGGGCCAGAACATCGGCGCCATCTGCATCAGGCAGGCCACCTGGCCCGCCAGATAACTCTCGAACAACTTGCTCATCTTGCGCGGCGACTTGGCGTCGAAGAACAGGTTGCTCTTGCCGTCGGGCCCTTCCTTCAGGCTCTGGTGGATGTGGCCGCTGCAGCCCGGGTACTGCTGGCTCCACTTGGCCATGAA